>JAYVAZ010000640.1:0-1857 GCA_043750675.1 Pseudobdellovibrionaceae bacterium
TAAAAAACTATAAAGGCCTCTCCAATCATGATAAAAGTACTTAAGCGGTACGGCCTTGGAATAAGAAAAAGTAATAGTCAACGCCATTAATGCTAGACAAAAGTTTTTCACCTTTATGTATTTGCCATCTAAAATAAAATAAAAGGCAGCAAAAAATATCAGATAGAAAAGCGGTACTGCCGTCACAAAATAGCGATCAGGGGCCCCCCAATTTACCTTCAATATCATAAAAGAAAAAATCGATAATACAAAACAGATAGCAAATGCTAAAAATAAAATTAAGTAATATCTACGTTTTGAAAAAAACAAACTAAGTATAAAAATAGACAATATCTGGTAAGCAACAACTTCGTAGAATTCATTTCTGAGGAACAGTCGAAAAAACAGATCAATGATTTCTAAGACCTGCTTAGAATAAATTTTATGAATAGCTATTTCACTATTTAAATACCTAGTGGACTTTTCCAGTATTTTTAATGCAAATGGGAAAAATAGAACCAACGCCGCAAAAGAAAAACCCGAAAGACACAACCATCTCTTTTGCTTTCTTACAACTCCGATAACCAAACTAAAAATAAAAAGCAACAAAATAAAGAATAAAGGCTGCATACTAATGGACATCAACCAGAAGAACATTATAAAAATCAGGAAAAAATGAGGAAACCCAGGTTTAGCCTGATCCGGAAAAAAATAGTCGGCCAACCCATAAAACAAAAACGAACTGTACATCAGAGAAATTGAATAAGGTCTGGCTTCGGCTGAAAGTGCAATTAATATAATATTAAAAGTAAGAAATAATGTGGAAAAAAAAGAAAATACAGAATCTTTAGATATTTTTTTTACGGTTAGATATATCGCCGATATATTTACAACATATGCACCCAAAGAAGCAGATCGTAGGCCAGTTTCGGTTTCTCCAAACAATATCAAACCGATTTTTCGCAAATAATAACCCAAAGGTGGCTGCTGAAATTCGGCGGCTCTTTGTAATATTTCAACGTAATAAAGTACGTTACGTCCTTCTTCATACTCATCTAACCACAACGAAAAGGAATTCAAATACCTTAGGCCTATCGAAAAACTTAAAACCAGTAAGATTAACAAAAAAAGATAATCAAGCCTATCCAGCCGGTCCCGTACACTGTGAAGAGGACTCTTAAAAAGAAAGTGGGCAAAAAAACCAAACGACAAAAGCAAAATAAAAAGCAAAAGATAGCTTAGGTAGCTCAAATCCGGCCTTAATAAAAAAGGCATCATACTGACATTAAGAAGTGCCAAAAGTGCTACAATCAGTTTATCTGAAGACATCAGTAAATTGTATTTGCCTTAAGACCGTCCTTCAACCAAAATTTAGTTTATGAAGTTTCACTACCCCTTAACCCATTCGTCTTGGGACGAAAAAGAATTTCGGGCTATCAATAAAGTCATTAGTTCGAACTTCTTTACGATGGGTGCTAATGTTGCAGCAGCAGAAAAGCAGTTTGCTGCATATTTTAAATCCAAGTATTGCGTAATGACCAGTTCTGGTTCAACGGCCAATTTGATCGCCACCGCTTCGCTTTTTTTTAAGAAAAAACGTGCATTGAAACCGGGCGATGAAGTTATTGTGCCTGCTGTTTCTTGGAGTACGACCTATTTCCCCTTGCACCAATACGGTTTAAAATTGAAATTCGTTGATATTGATTTGGAAACTCTTAACTACGACTTAGATCAATTAAAAAAAGCAGTCAGTGGAAATACTCGGGCCATCGCCGCGGTCAATCTATTGGGAAACCCTAATCGATTTGATCAGATTCAGAAACTTATAAAGAATAAAAATATTTATCTGATTGAAGACAACTGTGAATCCATGGGCGC
>JAYVAZ010000641.1:0-2155 GCA_043750675.1 Pseudobdellovibrionaceae bacterium
CTTGCATTTTGTTTGTCAGTTTTTGGCTTATCCCCATGGATTCAAGCCACGCCTTTTTTCTACGCGCCATTTATTTTAGGAGTTGTTTTGATATTAAGATCTTCTATCATTCACGGTCTTTGCATCGTCCTAGGTTACTTAAGTGTCGAAGGCGCCTTTAAGCTGTTCACGCAGTACGATACGGTTCTTCGTCTAGCGATTGATTTGCTGATTATTTGCTTATTTATGCGCTTAATTCAAATTCGACTGAAGGATTCATCCGGTCGGAAAATTTTAGAAGCGCCCTTTGTTTTCTTTTTCCTTTTGCATGTTGGTTGGATTCTTGTTGAGTTCTTGAATCCTCATTCGTTGGGCCTTTTGGCCAGTCTAGCTGCCTACAAAGTTTATGTGTCGGCCCTTTTGCTTTATTTTATTTCATATACCGCCATAGAGGGTCCCGACGACCTGGATCTCATTTGCTGGATGGCGTTATTTCTATTGATCCTTCAGATTGTAACCTCAGCTTATCAGTTTCAAGTAGGTGAGGCGGGGCTGCTTCGTTGGTCACCCTATTATAAAGAGGCGATCGGAGTTCGATTTCAAGGAGGGTATTTTCGACCTTTTGGAACCTCTAACGTTGCGGGAGGGGGAAGTACTCTGATTTTCCTTCTGACGCCCTTGAGCTTAGGATTTTTATTTAAGAAAAGCCCTAACTGGGCCGTTCTTTGGGGCGCATTCTTACTTTCTGGAGCCAGTTACATATTATTCGTTTGCCAGGTTCGAGCAGCCCTCGTCAAGACACTGCTGGGTTGTGGCATTATGTTTCTAATATTATTTGCTAAAAATATTCGAGAAGTCATGTATTCGTTTATTTTTCTGTCTGTTATTTGTATCGGCGTCGCATTGGCTGTGAAATTTGACGATAGTCGATTTCAAATGGCTGAAAAACGATTGATGGCTCTGAATCACATATCTACCGTTTGGGAACAGAGATCTCGTGGGACATTTGATTCAGTTTTAAAAATAGTCAGCGATGCGCCGCTTGGAATCGGCTTATCTAGAGTAGGTGCCGCAGCCCAGCCATTCAAAGAGTTGATCCAAAGTGATACTGAATTTGGATTAGTCTGGTCTTTTGCAGATAATCTTTATAAAGCCCTATTGATCGAAATTGGAATTCCTGGACTGATTATTTACATGACATTTTTAATTTTAACCTTTTATCAGGGCTTAAGTGGCTTATTTCTTTTCTCCCAAGATATGCGGCTAATTATTTTTTTTCAGGCAGGCGCTATTGGAACGCTGATTGCTTCTTTCGGTGGTCACATGGGCTCTGAAGGGTTTCTGTATCAACCTGAGGCGACGATAGTCTGGGTTTTTTTATAGGCGCTTTAGTTAGACTATCTCAATTCAAGAAACATTCCAATTTGCCGATAAAGAGGACATGACATTCGATAATAAAAGTTTCAAGACTTTGAAAGTTTCTCAGGCAGAATTCCTTGAGCGACTTTTTTTTAATGGGCATTTTGTCCAAAAAATCACTTTTGTTTTATCTTTTGGATTTTTTTGTTTTTTAGTAGGATTTGGTTCGGCAAAAGTCTTTCTTAGAAATGAAAAAGCCCAAATAACTTTTGCAAAAAATGAAGCCATTAAAAAAGAAGAAGTTTTGGAGGCTGTCGTCGCCGAGCCGACCGATTCCCAAGAAACCAAAGGCACTCAAAAGCGTGCACCGGCCTCCGATGACTTTTACTTTACGATCCGAGTTGGCTCAGCCATCGACGAATCAGAAGCAAAAGAGATGATGAAGAAATATAGTATTGAATGCCAAGACATAAATTTTAAATTTAGTGATATTCATCGCCGATTTTTAGTTTACTGTGGCCGCTTTGACGATATTTACTCTGCTCGTACGGTTAGTGAAAAGTTAAATACAAGCGAACACATTATAGTTCGCAAAAGTCCCAGCGACGCTATTTAACTTTCTTAGCAACAAGAGTGATCGAAGTTCCAAACGGCAAAAACCCTAAAAAAAGTAGTTCAAAAAAGGCCCACCATTTTAAAATTAAATTAATTCCAGGGGATAAGTGCGGGAATTCGGCGCCAGCGCGGGGTCGCCATTTTCGCCAAAGTGCGGGCACTAGGAACAAATGAAAAAGATAACGTGCTTCTTGGACTTCGA
>JAYVAZ010000642.1:0-2088 GCA_043750675.1 Pseudobdellovibrionaceae bacterium
GTATCGGCAAATCGTTTTGCGACAAATTCGGGGGCGGCGATGCTTTCAAATTCATTTTTAGTTATCATTGGTCTATTTTTCCGCAACTGCTTCGGTAAAAAATTCGCTGGCCCTTTAAGGGAAAGGGTATTCTGAACCACAGAATAAATAGACTCCAAGTAAGAAGGAACGAATTCAATGCGCTTTCGTTTCGCTAAAACATCTTTGCGGTACCGGACGAAAAACGTCAGTGTTTCGAACTGGTTGATATAATGGGAGTTCGGAAAAATTCCCATAGAATGAAATTCATTCTTTAAAAAAAGTCTTTGCGGTCCGATGGAATTTGTTCGAGTAGTCGCATAAATCGAGTTCGGGCAAGTAGCCGAAGAAAAAACTTCTTCGCAGCCAAACGCGAGAAGTTTATAACCTAATCCATTTTTTTGATAATCCGGATGCACGGCTAGCCCAATCACTTCCCCAATCTTTACGCCTGGATCAATATGAATAATTAAGGAAGCAATAGGTTTTTCAGAATTGGGTTCCCTAACGACGTACCAATAGTCCTTTTTAGAAAGGATCAATTTTTTTGCCGCTTCCGGGTCACTCCCATAGATGACAGGATACCGATTTCCATAGACCGCATAGTAAAGTGACATCAGGGATTCGACATCATCGACTTTGGCTTTTTCAATTTTAAATGAAGTCACAAACTACCTCGATCAATCATAAATTAGTTTTTTAAATTTCTTCGAAAAATACGGAACTATTGCGAACACTAAAACCAGAATCAGGCTAAGTACGGATAGGTTTCTGGCCACCGATTGCAAAGAGTCGGGAGCTAAATCAAGAACTAACCCAAAAGCCGTTAAAGATAGCGGCAACGTAGCAACACCGATTAGGTTTACGTAACTCATCACTAAGGCAAGTTCTGCGGGTAGAGCTCGCGTTTGGAAAAAATCAATAATGATGACATTAACGACAGCCAAAGTACAACCCATCAAACCCAACAAACAAACGCCCTGGAAAAACTGCGTAGTAAAGCAGAATAAGGCAAACAGTGCGGTATCGATTATTAACAGACCAACAATTTTAGTATAGGTACTTTTTCCTATGCTAAAAAAAGTCAGTGATAGTGATCCGATCAAAGTACCCACGGCCAAAGCAAACTCCAAACCGTTTAAAGTGGAGAGGTCTCCGAAATAGACTTTAGTTGCGTAGAGGGGAATCAAAACCAACAACGGACCCAAAAGTAAATTCAGTAGGAAAAATCCCCCCAACAAATAGACGATTAGAGGATCGCGATTAAATAAAGACGAAACCGTGGACCGATTGTCCTCGACTACTGATGTTTCTTCCGAGGTTGTTTGGGGCTTCAAGCCCTTTTCAAAACCCCAGGCTGCCAAGTAACTGACACCGTTTATCAGGATTAAACCAGGCAAACCAAATTTTGAAAAAAGAAACACACTTATTAACGGGGCGATGACATTAGATAATGAAAAACAACTTTCAATTAGCGCGACCAACCTTTTATTTTCCAAGGCATCGTTAGATAAAAATGTCGGAAGCATAAATATCGCCGGGTTAAAAAGTGCGGCAAAGATGTTTACAAAAAAGTAGACTAAAAAAAGTGGGACGATTTTATTTGGATTCCAGCCACCAATAAATAAAAGACTTCCCAGGATCAATGCGAATCCGCGTATCAAGTCTGCATATAGGACTATTTTTAGGGGTCCCATTTTACGGATCAGTCCCGGCGTCCATTTAAAAAGAATAAGATGGGGGAGGGCTCCAAAGGCAATAAACCAAGAACTCCACGCAGGTTCAAAACTTGTGGAGATCAGCCAGATTGCAGTAATCATCATCATTCGATCACAAATCTGCGATAAACCCTGGGCAAAGAAAATCCTGAGGTAAGTTTGATTGATAAAATGAAAAGGGCCGCTTTTTGTTTTCATCTGATTTTACGTAATTTATAAAGAGTAGTGGGAATTTGACAATTAATATCTGAAGCCATCAAACTTAAAATATCTTTTTTAGCGGTGATCCAGTCGTCGGCGACTTTACCGTGAACAAAAGCTCCTACCAATGCGGCTTCTTTAGGCATTAATC
>JAYVAZ010000643.1:0-5816 GCA_043750675.1 Pseudobdellovibrionaceae bacterium
ACTTCTCGAAGGCGTTTGATTAGTTTGCCATCGCGAGAGCCGCGGTCAAAGGCCTTCTCTGCCCCGCCCTCCATGATACCCAACCCAAAAAAACTATGAAAAGTTCTTCCGCCAACTAATACGGCGGCTGCACCCGTGCTGGCCAACAAGGGCATTTTTTTGGGATCAGATTGTTTAAAAAAGTGACGAATCAGAAAACTTTTACCACTGCCGGCACCGCCGGTTAAAAAAACATTTTCGCCACTTTGCAAAAGTTTAAGTGCGTTCAATTGTTCTGGTGATAGCGTTTCTTCGTTTGTTAAGGACATCCCACATTTTTATCCCTTTTAAGCATTGATTACATTCAAAATTAACGTTAATAAGGACCGCTGCAGCGCGCAGGCTACAGGACTTTAAAAATTTGCTAAACTATGGTAATTATTAGGACTCTTTAAAGTGCAGGAGGCACAATGTTAACCGATAATAATAAAGAATTTATTAATCAGAAGCAGGCAGAAATGGTTCAGTTTGAAAGCAAAGAAGAAAATTTACATTACGAAGGTGTTTTCGATATAGATCCTACCGAGCTTAATAAAAAAAGAACTAGCGTTATTCTTGTAGATGTTAGACAGCCCGACGAATTTGTTGGTGAACTTGGTCACATCCCAGGCGCGCAATTAATGGTTTTAGAAACCGTTCCGGAAAATCTTTCCTCTTTACCAAAAGATAAAACGATTGTTTTTGTTTGTCGAAGTGGAGCGCGTTCAGCACGGGCGGCAGCATTTGCTTTATCAGAAGGCTATAAAGATGTTTACAATTTAAAAGGTGGAATGATTCTGTGGAATGAACATCATTTGCCAACGGAAATCTAAAATACTATGCACAGTAATGTTTTTGTTAATCGAACCCTGAATCTGAAGCGCATTAAATATATTGGACTGGACATGGATCACACTTTGATTCGTTATCAAAGTGAGGAATTCGAACGACTTTCCCATAGTATTATGAAAGAGAAGCTAATCAAAGGCAGGAATTATCCCGAAACGATTCGCGCCTTACATTTTGATTACAATTTGGTTATTCGGGGCCTTGTTATCGACCGTAAAAAAGGAAATCTGTTAAAATTGAATCGGCATAGCGCAATTCGCGCCAGCTTCCAAGGTTTGAAACCTTTGGATTTTAAATCGCAACAGAAAATTTACAAAAGCACGTATATAGATTTAGTCGATACAAATTATTTAGCGGTTGATACAACATTTTCATTGTCTCTAGCAACCTTGTTTTCGCAAATTGTCGATTTAAAAGTGAACGACAAGGTGAACACTTATCCGGACTTTGCAGTGATTGCGGACGACGTCCTGTATGTATTGGACGAAGCCCACAGAGACGGTTCGTTGAAAGATATCGTAAAACAGGACTTAGCACGTTTTATCATCAAGGATCCAGAAACGGTTGCGGGATTAGAAAAATTTAAGAAGCACGGGAAGAAAATCTTTGTTTTAACGAATTCAGATTTTCATTATACGAAATTGCTTTTGGATTACGCGATCAATCCTTTCCTAAAAGAAAATAAATCTTGGCAGGATCTTTTTGAAATCGTAATCACTAGCGCGCAAAAACCCAGATTCTTTACTGACAATTTGAAATATCTTGTGGTCAATCCCAATGACGGATCAATGACGAACTTGAATGACAAATTACATCCGGGAATTTATCAAGGCGGCGGTGCAAACGCATTTACTGAAGATTTAAACCTAGAAGGCGACGAAATTCTTTATATCGGCGATCACATTTACGGTGATATATTAAGACTCAAAAAAGACTGTGGCTGGAGAACAGCCATGGTGATCGAAGAGCTAAATAAAGAGGTTGTCAGCAATAAGAAAGCACAACCTTTCAATCAGGAAATCGAATCGTTGATGAAACGAAAAGAACCGTTGGAAGACGAACTTACTGCAATTATGACTGAAAAAGTTTTTAATAAATCTTCGCTAGACGAGGGCAAAGTAGACACTTTGCAAAAGCAAATTTCAGAAATTGATGGTCAGATTAGTACCCTGATTAAAAAACAATTGGCCTTGTACAATGAAAATTGGGGTCAACTGATGCGCGCCGGTAACGAAGAAAGTTTCTTCGCCTATCAAGTGGATCGTTACGCCTGTGTTTACATGACTAAAATTGCTGATTTGTTGGATCTTTCGCCGCGAACTTATTTTAGAGCACCACGAAGACCGCTATCGCACGAAATCGAGTAATGGAATGTCGAAATTTATAATAGTTTTATCTCTATTTTTAAATTTTCTAGTTTCTTGTTCGTCTTCGAGTTCGTCTGGTCCCAGTTCTCCAACGTCTACAACGATGCTAACTCTAGCAATGACAAGAATACCACAAACTGGTTTAGATCCCTTCCAGGTCGACGTTACGGTAAAGGTGAATAATGTCGCAAAAGCCGGCCTTACCCTGGGACTAAACGTTTCTAAAGGTACGGTTTCGGCAATCACCGATCAAAACAATGGTACTTACACCTTTACAGTGACCCCTTCGGCAACTGGTGTTTACCCAGTGGTAGTGACTGTCAATGGAGTTTCTATCACCCGCAAAGCGGTGGTCCTTGATTCCTACGCATCGGGTGTCGGTCAACCCATGACTATTCCCGGTGATTACGTAAATACCGAAGGCTACGAAGATGGCGTCACAATAACACCGGATGGTTCTTATTTATTTGTTCAGTACGGCCCGATTTATTTTTCTGGATTATTTAACGTTAGCACGATTTGTTCTTCGGGAAGTTATACCTTAGGGTATGATTTGAATACCTGTGATGGACGCACTAACAGCGATTTAGTTTTTTCAACGATCGGTCCTTACAATAATTATCAAAGACCAAACTTTCAATCCCAGGCCATTAGCAATGGGAAAGTTCGCCATCTCCCTGGAGTAATCATGGCCGGAGTTGCCAATGGTTTGATGGCGCCGCCGACGATGTTTTACGGATTTAAACGACAAACCGATGGCACATTTTCGGAACCATTTACATTAGCATTTAATGATGTAAAGGGCACCTCCGGTCCTTTTGGACTTTCCTTCAAAATGAATGGCGATGGCACAGGAACTTTTGTATTAGCCTGGAATAATTATTTGAATAATTTAGGCGATGATAGGGCAGATATTTATTCTGGTACCATTACATTTGGGCAAAATACTTCTTTGGGGACTGTTACCTACGGAGCCGGATTTTCAGGAGATATGTACGATACGATTACGCCAACAATAACCCCGGTAAATTTTACCTCGCATCTGGATACTCAAGGAAATCCACATTTATATTACGACTCCAACGGAGTTATCAATTCCATTTGGACCGATGATGAGGATGTCAGTAAAGATTTGTCTGTCTACCGGATAACAGCAGGCACTTTTCCCACGGGAACTTGGGTTAAAGATACATTGCCCAGCATAATTAATACAGCCGCTGAAGAGGACCAACCTTTTTTCACCGGTGACAAACTTATTTTCAGTCGCGATGGAAATATTGTTTACCATTCTTATCAACCTACAAATGGAACATGTGGGAGTACCTATACCCAAAATGACTGCTGGGGAGCCGAAGTCATTTTAATTGGGGCTAACGGTCATACAGCGGCCAGCCAAATTTTTGCAGTAGGCGAACCCACGATTGCTAATTATGGTGGTAAAAAATATCTATACTTTGTTTTTGTAGAAAGTCGAAGTACACAGAATTTTCCTGGAATAGTTGATTTCAATACTGATCCAGCCTTTGTTGAAATTCCTTAGATCCCACAGCACCATAGGTGCTAGATTCCACTTAGCCCTTGAAGGGCTAAACTCCGCAGACGTCGCCGTTTTTTTCTACATATTTTTGATGATACTCTTCCGCCGGCCAAAAAGTTTTAGCCTCTTCTAACTTAGTCACTACCGGATTTTTCCACTGCTCGTGTTTTCCAGCCGCAATTTGCTGATTCATTTTTTGAATATAGGCATCTGCCTGTGATTGTTGTTCGGCATCGTGATAAAATACCGCCGATCGATACTGGGTGCCCAGATCGGACCCTTGGCGATTCAGCATCGTCGGATTATGAATTTTAAAAAAGAATTCCAACAAGGTCAGATAAGAGATTTTAGAAGGCTCAAAATCTAACTGCACAACTTCGGCGTGACCAGTATCGCCATCGCAAACTTGATCGTAGGTTGGTTTATTTATATCGCCACCGATATATCCCACTTTCGTGGCTGTTACTCCGGGCAATTTTGAAAACTTATGTTCTACGCCCCAGAAACAGCCTGCCGCAAATGTCGCTTTCATTATTGACCCAGTACCTTCTCATTAATCATCATTAAATAATCTCTTAGGCCAACCTGGTTAACAATACCAACATAAGGAAATCCAGTGAGGTGTTTACGATAATTACTTCGGGCCACTTGTAGAATAATACATCCTAGTGCTGCTGTGCCTTTTTCATCGTTGACGTTAGTATCACAGGTAATGTTTTGTAGTTTTTCTTGTTCCCGACTTTCCGGAAAACTAGCCAGACTGAAACTAGTGATTGATAAGCCCGACTTTTCTAATATTTTTCCGGTCGGATTTTTTGGAATCAATTGCGACACAAATATGGAAGGAGCAATAACGACAGTACGTTTGTTTTGTGCCTTTGCGTCCTGCAAAAATTTAATTAATTCAGGCCCCTGCTCTTTCATATCGATCACTTGGTTTTTATCGAAAAAGGTATAAGAGCTGACTAATTTATCCAAAATAACTTGATCGTAGGCTTCACCGGGTGGCAAAAGATCCAAAAATTCTTTCCACAATTTGGTCTGGGCAATATTATCCGCCTCTACTCCTAAAAAAAGGATAGGACTGTCTTTGATTTCCTGATTTAACCGGACATCCAAAGATTTCGAATATTCAGCCGTGGACTGAAAACCGCTAAGATCGATTTTGGAGATTGGTTTGGGTTTTATGCCAACATAAATTATTGCACCAATGCCAGCTAACATTACCACGACTAAAAATATCACATAGGGTTTTACATATTTCATAGTTAAATCGGTACCATAAAACAAAACTGAAGGCAATCGTCAGAATAGATCCCTTGCTACCGGCAGTGCCCCTCTTAAGACACTGCTTGCCATTAACTGGGCACAGGAGTAAGTATTAGGTACGCATAGAGCGTGGACTTGATCTTATGGACAGGTACCTATGGTAAACATGAAGAGTAAAAAACATTTAATTATCGGTGATGGACAATCGGCTTTCCATTTATCCGAGTACTTCAAACTGCTTGCTGTAGATTACAGTCAGTGGTCCCGTAAAACAAATCCCGAATCTGAACTTAATAAACTTATTGAAACCGCGGATATTATCTTTTTGCTTATTAAAGATGATGCCTTGATTGATTTCTATTCACGTCACGAAATATTAAAGGAAAAAAACTGTTTTCATTTCTCGGGCGCTTTGTCCAGTTTTGGAAACTGCGTTTCTATGCATCCGTTGATGAGTTTCGCCAGCAGAAAATCTTTCGATTTAAAGTTTTACGAATCCATTACTTTTGTTACCGACCAGTCAACGGGATCGGCATTTTTTCCGTTGCCTAATGCGGTTCAGACTATCAGCCCTGAAGATAAGAAACGTTACCATGCCCTTTGTGTAATGAGTGGTAATTTCACCGTTTTATTGTGGATGCTGGCCAAAAAACATTTTACTGAAATTGGATTACCTCCGCAGATTTTAGATTCGTACCTTAAACAAATAACCCGCCAAATTATTGAAAATCCTGATCAGGCCTTGTCGGGTCCCCTACTACGAAAAGATTTTAAAA
>JAYVAZ010000644.1:0-4238 GCA_043750675.1 Pseudobdellovibrionaceae bacterium
ACTGACCGGATGAGAACCCCAACTGTCCGCGCCGCGCTGACCACGGCGGCTGTCACACTGGCGCTGGTGGCAACGCCTGGCTTGTCGTTTTGAATAGAAACTTAACCCTAATGCGCCCAAAGGGTTTCGTTTCTGTTCTAACGTGTTTTGGGCTACCTCGATGAGGCAGCGGCTGTAATCCTGCAACTTAACTTTTTTTCGGCCGATCAAAGTTTCGTCGCAGGCAAATTCTTGCAATTCATTTATTTTTTTTATCCAGATATGGATTAATGGATTCCAAAAGCAAACCAATCGCAGCGATTCAAAAATATAAACCCAATGGGTATCCTTTTGGCGATGGTGCTGGAGTTCGTGAGTTAACGAGGCTTTAAAGTGATTACGATTCGAAATCAGGGACCTTGGTAAAAAAACGTAGGCCGTGGTTGTTAGCAAAGAAAATGGAACGGAAATCTGGTCATTTACCAGTATCGAAACTTTTCCAATTTTTTTGACCAACTGAGAATTTCTTTTTAATTTTCTGAGATCGTTCAGATTAATTAAAAATAAACCTGCCATAATCAAAAAGGAAATGAGGAGTAAGCCCGAAAAAAGCGCAATCGCATTTTTGTTGCCAAACACAAAAGTTTTAGTAGAACTTGCAAAAGTAAGATAGTTTTTTTCGGGGTTCGCGATTTGACTTAAAGTCGGGGTAGCCAGTCCGCGCTGATTTTCAAAACTCCAGAATTTAGCGATTGGCTGAAAGGTGTTTGACTGCGGTAAAAGTGGATTTCCCAACAAAACTAAAACGAGGAGACCCATATTCAGGTATTGAATTTGTAGAAAATCACTAAGAGTCAGTAGGCGGGGGATGCGGTTTTTTACCCAAGAGATTAAATAATAACACCCCAAGCTGACGATAATTAAAAAATTTAGGCTAAGATAAAAGGATAGGGGGAATAGGAAGCTCATTTTTTGCCTTCCAACTGACCGATTATTTTCTTTAGTTCGTCAATTTCGTTTTGGTCGATTTCCACTTCATTCAGTAGCTGTTTGACGAAGGAAAGGGCGGTTCCATTAAATACTTTTTCTATGACGTGTTTGACTGTCCTCGATTCATAATCGCTTTTTTTCAGGGTAGGGATATATATATGGCCGCGGCCTTCTTTTCGGGTTTTTACGATTTCCTTTTGTTCTAGAATTCGCAAAATAGTAGAAACCGAGGTGTAGGCCAAGTCTCGGTTTTTTGGCAGCTGTTCGATAACGTCAGCCACGGAACCTTCTTTTAAATTCCATAGAATAGTCATCAGTTCTAGTTCGACGTCAGTCAGAAGTTTGTTTTGTGAGTCCTTCAAGGTTTTACTATCTTTCGATTTCATTATATTTTCCTTAGGCTAAGCCGTAAATAAAGGATCAACTAAGTCCTTAGTTGATGTCAACTAAAGACTTAGTTGACATCAAAAAGAAAGGTCTACGGCTGGTGGCTGCGCACCGTCAATTTGTTAGATTTCCATTAATTTTGTTAAATCTCAGTTGCATTAGTGCTTTAATTTTAGGATACGAATGTTAAGTTTTTATAACAATAAGTTGAGCTCTTAATATAAGCCCCAAATATGGTGGGGCGTTTCTACAAAGCACCTTAAATGCTTTACTACGAGAGGTTTATAATGAAGAAGTCCCTGTTTTTAGGCGTCGTTTTCTTTGCTTATGCTGGTCTGTCCCATGCCACGGGAAATTACAGTCAGCCCATTAATACTTATTACAGCGATGCTTTTGTCCAAGACGTTAATGACATAAACGTTAAAGATAAACAATTAAGAGCCAGCATCCTAACGACCTTTCAAAGACATACCAGCATTGGTTACGGTAATGCGCGAGTGTTTTTGATGGGAAAATTCTATTTGGTTCAAGAAACCAACCACTTTGGAGTGAAAGACGTTTACTGCTCGCGCGAAATCATGGATTCAGAATTCCCGGCTGGAAAAACTCCGGCTCCTAATAAAATTCCTGATGATAGCATTATCAATACGGAACACACTTGGCCACAAAGCCGTTTTAATTCCGGTTTCAATAAGGAAATGCAAAAATCTGATTTGCACCATTTGTTTCCAACCGATTCTAAAATCAATAATATCCGCGCCAATTATAAGTTTGGTGAAGTTCAGCACGACGCCAAATCTTTGAAATGTCAGGGGCCCCGATTTGGTACGGCCGAAGCCGGTTCCGATTTGATTTTTGAACCACCACAAATTCATAAAGGTAATGTTGCCCGGGCTATTTTTTACTTCTCTATTAAATACAACTTGTCCATTGATCCTAATGAAGAAGCGACCTTACGTCGTTGGAACAAAGCTGACCCTGTTGATGATGAAGAAATGTCACGAAATACTGAAATTGAAAAAGTTCAGCACAGTCGTAATCCTTTCGTCGATTTTCCTGAGTTGAGTGATCGTATCGGCGACTTTTAACTTATGAAAAGAATCGTTCTGGTTTTTTCTTATGTCGCCCTGGTTCTATTCACAAAAACCGCGGCGGCCGATGTTTTGGATCAAGTTCCCGATACCTATTGTGATCCCGAATGGTATAACTGCGCTGAGCCTTCGAAGCAGATCACTGCCAACTACTGGTCAGCGAGTGCTCCGGATTTGTCGGCTGATCAAAATCTTTATTCTGGTGTTTGTTATATGGTGAATTCTTCTTTAGCGCCTGATCATCAGCACTGGGGTTATGTTTACCTATCAAAAATGAATGGGGTTTTCCATTTTTTCGGGGAGTTTTCTTTTTTCGATGAAACTGATCCCAATGCGGACCTGACTTATCAAAAGGCCGAGGTTAATAGCCAGGGCCAGACTTTGTATGATGTTTTTATTGGGGAAAACGCGGGTCAAACAGTCATGTTTCCAGAAATTCCTTGGCAGTATTTCTTTAGACAAGCCGCCGATCATCTTTATGTGATTGGGTTTTGGGGAATCAACGATACCATTACTTGTGACTTGATCGTCAAGGATCAGCAATAAGAGCCAGGCCGTAAGGATCAGCGGTAACCCGGTCCATAAGTAATCTTAATCAAAATATAAGCCGATTCAGCTAAACTGGAAAAGATCAGTTCCTGCGGTCCACTTATTTTCAATGTGTCGCGAGGATCCAGAAATAAGTCTCCGATTTGTAGCCGGCCGCTAATTAGAAAAAGATAATTTAGATCAGCAGTCAAATTCAATTTTATCTGTGGAAATGTTGCGACTTGATTAAAAATATCCATCGTGGCCGAGATTTTCTTTGGATCAAATATAAAACCCAAATCTTTACATGGGCCATTGATCAAATGGCACGAAATTTTATCTTCGCCAGAAAAGGAAAAAACCGTTAATGGTAGAAGCGGTCGTTGGTTCAGGTAAACACCATCACCTTCTGTGATAGTTAACAGTCTTTGATAACCGACAAATTCTGAAAATGGATGGTCTGCGGTTAACTGCGCCTCACTGAGGCGAAACAAATACGGGGTTTTCCCAGTGGGATCTTCGTGTAAATCAATTTCATTGGTCGTGCCTAACCCGTTTTTCCAAAAGGATTTGGAGTACATTTCGCTTTTTAGAACCAATCTAGAATTCATTTAAACAATACCTTGTGGAACCATTATTCTCGCTGCTGTATTTGCGGTCAACCTTAGGCTTTTGCCATAAAACCAAGCAAAACCGCAGAACCTTAGGTTGGTTTCCGCTGTATTCAATTAAGTTTGGATGGACTGTTCAATTTAAAGGCTGTAAAAATAGGATCCGAAAGACAAGAAGGAGCTGCTATGGCTAAAAATATACAAAATACTAATTTATTCGATGAAGAGCCAAAAGTAGAAAAGTCGCAAGACTTTGCTTCAATGTTTGAGCAGTCCATTAATTCGGCGCAAAGAAATGTTAAGGTCGGCGATCAATTAAAGGGCGAAATTTTAACTATTGGAAAAGAGGAATCCTTTGTTTCCACCGGAACTTCTCGCGACGCTGTTTTGTTTACCCAAGATCTGTTGGATGAAAATAAGCAAGTGAAGTATAAAGTCGGTGATATTATCGACATCGTAGTTTTAAAAGTGATGAGCGATGAAATTCGCGTTACTCGCAAAGGATCCAAATCGACCCCTATTGAAATGGAAAATTTGGAAGATGCTTTCGATATGGAATTACCAGTTGAGGGTAAAGTTACTGAAGTAGTCAATGGCGGGTACAGAGTCAGTGTGCAGGGGCAATCGGCGTTTTGCCCGATCAGTCAGTTGG
>JAYVAZ010000645.1:0-7380 GCA_043750675.1 Pseudobdellovibrionaceae bacterium
ATCCCGTAGCAGATTTTTCTGACATTAAACAAATTCAATCCATGGCTTTTACTGACGTAGTCGTTTCGCCAGGTTTCCCTTTAAAAAAACCGTTTTTAATTCAGCTACTCAATCCTAAAAGGGAGGCGACAAAACCTAAATTATGGAGTGAACTTAGTCTAGCCTTTGACTTCCTAACTACGGAAAAAACTGTTGCTATCACGGGTTCCGTTGGAAAAAGCACGACTAGTTTTATTGTTCACAGAATATTTGAAGAAGCCGGTCAAAAAAGTTTCTTAGGGGCTAATTTCGGAACGCCTTTATGTGAATACGTTTCTGAAGTTTATTTTTTAAAATCCAAACCAAAAGCGGATTGGTTGGTTTTAGAATTATCCAGTTATCAATTAGAAAATTTTCAAAATTTCAGCTGTGACTATTCGATAATAACCACTTTAAATAAAAACCATTTAGATCGATACGATACTGCTGATCATTATTACCAAACAAAACTGTCATTATTACTATCTACCCAAAAAAAATCTTTCTTAAATTTTTATGGGTATGACTTATATTCTAGTTTTAATTCAGCGATAAAGGACGGTTTCCAGTTGCCCAGCAGCGTGGCACTGTTGCCAAAATTACATTCAAAGCCCATTAGTTACCAGTGGTCTAAACCGGAAGATTTTGACTGGCAACCCTATGCCGCGAATCCCTTTTTTAAGATCAAACATAATTTGGAAATTGCCGCGCTGGTTTTGTCCTTGTCGAAAGATTTAGATTTAGTATTTGCGGCCACGAAAACGTTACTGGCGTTTAAAGGGCTAGAGCATCGGTTTGAAATGTTTTTAGAACACAATGGCTGTCTTTTCATAAATGACAGTAAAGCAACATCCATCGAAAGCGTTTTGTCCGCAATAAAATCCGCACAAGATCTAACGAGTGGAAAAATCGCTATCCTCCTAGGTGGAAAAGACAAAAGTCTTCCTTGGGAAAAACTGTCTTCGTTAAAACCGCACCTTCAGTTGCATTTTCTGTTTTTTGGAGAAGTCGGAAACAAAGCTAAGACTTTGTCTGGTTTAGAAGGCCCTGTCTTTGCCGGATTGAACGAAGCATTGGATTATTTGGGGAGTGGGTTAAGTCAACATCCATCGCCATTTTCTGTGGTTTTGCTGTCTCCAGGTGGCACAAGTTTAGATCAGTTTAAAAGTTTCGAAGAGCGCGGCCAGGTTTTTAAAAATGGTATTTTAAAACGCTTACAGAATTAGATTCTGAACGAATTATTTGTGAATAAACCTGATCAGAACTAGAAATGACCGTTATCGACTGCGTACCCATTGGTAAATTAAAAATAATAAAGCCCCCGCCTTCGATGGCCTTATCGACTTGGTTACCTTCAGAATCAAAGTAAATCGTAAGCATGTTACCGACTTCGCTTTCGTACGGAACGTAAACATTAAAGTCAGAATTTGTAACAAAACCAATGACGATTCCTGTGTCCGGTACGATGTTCACTTTGTTTTGCGAAATGATACCTTCCATCCAAGTCTTTTTAATTAAAGGTATGTAGATGAAATCATCTTTGGAATTAAATTGATATTCAGCAGAAAAATACTTTTCGTTTTTTTCCTTTGCTACCAGGAAGCTCAATTGATTCAACTCTGGAAAATAAAGATCTTCTTGGCCGTCGATTTCAATAGAATCCGAATAACTTTGTAGTTTAATTATAGAATTAAGTGCCTCCCCGGAGAAGGCGTCGAAGGCTTTGATTTGAACTAGATTTTTTGAAATTGTTCCTATTAAATTCGCGTTACTGACGCTTTCTGAATCGGTTTGGATATTCACATGCGAATAATACTCTTCCCCGCGCCAGGCTCTAACTGAATGGAATCCCGCTGGTAAATCGAGAATTGCATAATACCCATTTGCCGATGTCTTTTTTAATCTTGGATCAGGCAACATCATTTCATTGAAGTAAACTGTTTCTACATCTTCAAATCCGTCGGCTTTGACTTCAATTTCGGCCAATGGATGTTGATCGAAAGTCACTTGTCCGAAAATAACCGAACCATTTTCTTCCAAGTCAGAAACTAGTTTCATATCGCGTTGGATATTCCTTAACGCTTCAATCATCGACGTTGGATAAGTAATGATTTTATTGGACTCGCCGGCTTTAATTAAATCAATTGATGCGTAATTTTTTTCAGTTTCGTTTCGAACCACATGCCACGAGTTCGGATTAATTCCTTCGCGGCTGTAATTTAAATCTGGTTTTTCCTGAATATTTTCATCTAGCTCAGTAATGTAGGGCTTTGCAATTATACTTTTTGCTTTTTGCCTGGTTGAAGGCGAATTTAATTCATCCCCAATCCCTGTATAACGGACACTGGCATAAGTAGGTAGGCGACTGATAGTTAGTTTTTTGTTATTGCCATTTTCTTCTTTTATTCGAAAAGAGGAATCTGCTATAACCATTTTATTTTGATCTAATAATTCTGCCTTGATGCTTCCCAAAGATTGGTTGGCTTTGATTCGGTAGTATCCCTTTTTTAGATTCACTTCTCCCGAGCCCACAATTGCGTTTTCAATATAATGAACCACACGAATGGATTGATTTGGTCCCAAGGTCACATCTTGGGCCAACTCTAAATCACCAGTGAACAAGAGCGGATCAATAGCCGCCTGACGAGTGCTTTCTGTTTGTACCGGCGAGGCTGGTTCATTGGTTCGAACTCTTAAAAAATCTTTCGGCTTTTTAGGAGAATCTTCACGATTTAGTTCTTGAACAACACTAACAAATTGAGGATTTTGCGAAGCCTGCTGCAGCATAATCTGCTGTCGTTGATTTAAACCAGCCTTTAAAGCTTCGGGATCTAAAATCGGCTCTTGGGCGGCTAATTGCGCTTTTAAAATATTAGCCTCATAGGCCTGTTGCGAATTAAAATCTCTTTGGATATTTAATTTTGGTATTTCAAAACCTGCTGATTTATCTACAACCATTTTGGGAAGAACAATTTTTTTAGCAAAGATATTTTCATTATTAGGACGATTTTCAGTGCTGGCCTGGAGTCCCTTATTCAGATTTTCATTTAATAAAATTTTTCCAGTTTCACTGTAGTCCTCTTTTTTAAGATCCGCAGCCATTAGTTTGAAGGCAATTCGAGGCGGTTCTTGTTTACTGGTATTGATATGAAGTTGTTTGGTGAACACCACCGTTTTGTACTGCTTAACAATACTAGGATACAAAAAAAGGATAGCCAATAATGGAAGTCCAAAGCGGTAGACTTTGGTTTTATTAAAATAGAAATTCGTTTTCTGAGTATTCATCTTGAATACTCTTATTTTATTTAGAAAACCCTAAAATCGTCAATGACGTTGCGCTTTTGCTTCATTTGAGTTAGCCGATTGACTAGCTCTAAACCTAGCCTTTGTGAGTGTTCTTTGCTTTCATCTGTTTGTTCGTATTCTTTACCAGTCCGTTTTTCGACAAACACGTGTATTTCCAACGTGTAAGGTCGTCTATCCCCCAAAATATAAAGTTTGGCATACAGCCGTTCAGCTGATTTACCTTCAATATAAGGCAATTCTTTTCTACGACTAAAGTAGGGGCTTTCAAGTTCCCTATCGTTTTCGCTAACAGAACGGGGGTTGCCTACCATTGAAAAGAAAGTTTGTTTGATTTCGCCTAATGAAAAGTCGATTTCATCATTTTTGTAATAACTTGTCGTAATACACGAAGAAAGGAACATAAAAAAAATCAGGACCAACAGTCTTTTCATATAAGTGTCTTTCATATCAATGTCGTTCCTTGCGCAAAAAATTCCACTTCAGAGTTCATGGTCCTGTGAGTGAGAAGTTCAGTAAGAGTTTGTTTTAAAACTGGATGTTCGTATCCACCCCATGCTTCAGCCGCACATGACAAAATAAGTTCATCAACGTTCAATTTAGGATGCGGCAAAGTTAAATCTGGAACCATCCGAACCGTTTCATTTACTGACAATACGAATCCTACTTTTTCCAGTTTGGCCTCCTGGAATAAGGCGATCAAGGCATCAATATCTAAATAGGTGACCAGTTTAACGACACAAACTAATTCGGAATTAAGATCTTCGTGGCGCAAATTTAGAAACCGCTTATAAATGCATGATGCGGCCTCGAGCTCGGCCACTTGTTCGATTTGATTTAGGAATAATTTAATTTCCCGAATTCCCTTTAAAAGGGGAACTTGAATAGCAACAAGGACTTTGTTTTCCTGCATCTACTCATTTCACTATATCTTCAAAAAAATATAAACCTTTTTTCTTTTTGGCTAGCCATAGTGCCGCCTTCAGCGCTCCCTCAGCAAAAACTTTACGGCTAAAGGCCGTATGTTCGATTTTAATCAGTTCATGCTCGTTGGAAAAGTAAACTGTATGAATTCCACAGATTCCGCCAATTCGAGAACTAGTCGGCGTTTCCATTTTTCCATTCACAGCAGATTCTAGACTGATTGCGGTCCCACTAGGCTTATCTTTTTTATGTTTGTGATGAAGTTCATGAATATGAACATCAAAACTTTTATTTTTAGAAAGAAGTCCTACTAATTTTTTGACTTCGGCAATACCAATACTCATGTTGCTAGCAAACATAACCGGAATAACCGCAGAAGCTTTTTCCAATTCGCTGGCAAAATCCTTTGCATGGCCGGTAGCTCCAACCAAAACCGGTATTTTCTGCTTTACCGCAAATGATAAAACTTCCTTAGTCATTTTCGGATTAGAAAAATCGACAATAACATCAATGCCTTTAAAAGCTTTAGATGCCATTTTTGTATGAGTACTTTTGAAGTTTGTTTTTCCAGATTTGTGTACAATCGCAAGTGTTAGTTCTGCACCGGTAACTTCAGAAGCTACTGCCGCGAATTCTAATCCCATTCTTCCGCCGGCCCCAATAAAGGCAATTTTTGTCTTTTTCACCTAGTCCTCGAATTTTTCTAACAACTCATCCATTTTACTTTGAAAAGATTTGTCCAGCTCGGTCAAAGGCAATCTTAGCTCCGCCGATTTAAATAACTTTTTTCTTTTTAATGCGTATTTAACAGGAATGGGGTTGGATTCAACATAAAGGTAATTAATCAGTTCTAATTTTTCTTTGATAATTCCACGCTTGAAAGATTTTGGTAAGATATGGCTGGCTACCGAAATGATACCATTTCCTCCCGCAGCCAAAAATTCTTCGTAAGTGCCATCGTCCCCAGAAAGCAAAATAAACTTAGGTCCACAGGTTTCTCGAATTTTCTTCGCAGTTTCAATATTCCCTGAGGCCTCTTTTATTCCAATCACATTTCTGATTTTACTTAATTGCGCAATAGTTTCGACCGAAAGCGCAGTAATTGTGCGACCAGGAACATTATATAAAATAATTGGGTTTTTTACCGACTTTGCAATTTTTGAAAAATGTAAATACAAACCCTTTTGAGTAGGTTTATTATAATAAGGAACGACCGATAAAATAGCATCGGCTCCCGAACGGCTGGCTTCCTTCGCCAACTTTATCACTTCTTCGGTATTATTGCCGCCAGCACCAAAAATAAGAGTGCAGTTGCCTTTGAGTTTCTTTTTTGCAAACTTAAAAAGAGCTTTGCGTTCTTTATCGCTTAAAACTGGAGACTCTCCGGTTGTCCCGTTAAATACAAAACCATCAATGCCACTATCCAATTGCTGATCAATTAGCTTCTCTAGGGATTCGTAATCTACTTTTCCTTTTTTAAAAGGAGTGGCAAGGGCCGTAAAAACACCTTTGAACTTTTTCATATATTGATTTTTTTTAGAAGAGAAACCTTTCCGGTCAGAGTAATTCTATTTTTATTAATTTCTACGTTTAGAACACCGCCGGGCATTTTAATCAATGTCTTTTTCGCTCCTAGGGCTGCGGCTGCGGCGATTGCCCCCGTACCACAGGCCAAAGTAAAATCCTCTACTCCGCGCTCAAAAGTAACCGCATCCATTTTATTATCTGAATACTTATTTACGAAAGTAACGTTAGTGCCGCCCTTGCCGAAATAAGGATGTTTCCGAATTTTCTTGGCTAGATTCTTGTTTTTTTCAGTCATTACTACAAAATGCGGAACTCCACTGTCCAAAAAAATTCCCGGAACATATGTTTTGGCATCTAATTTCAGCTGAACACTTTTTTTCGTAATTTTTTTAACAAAACGTACTGAAACATGATTTCGGGGCTTTTTCGTGCCCACTACCTTCAGGCGGTCAGCGACAAATTCAACTTTTGATTTTCCGGTTTTTTTAAAAAGAAGGTCTGAAACACAACGAGCCGCATTTCCGCAAAACGCAGCAAACGATCCATCATTGTTTAAGAAATCCCAGTAAACTTTTTTATTGTTTTTATTAATCACCACGAAACCATCGGCCCGATATTTACGGCAGTTTTTAACCATTTCTGTTGCAGTAGGATTTTTTACTCCCGCGTCGGTTGAATCTTTGTATTGAATAAGAAATGTGTTTCCGGTGCCGCTGTAAAAATAGGTTTGGTTAGTTGGACTTCTTTTTATCGTCTTTTTCGAAATCATCAGAGTCTTCCCAGTCGTCCTGAATTACTTTTTTCTTCTTTTTATCTTTTCCAATGGTTTCTGAAGCTTTGGAATAACTAGGAACACCGCGACCCAAAGTAACTGGATCAACTGGTGGCAAAGGTTTTCCTTTTACGCCGCATCCGAATTGGAAAAAACAAATCAAGATGAATATTTTTCCTATTTTAGTCATTCATGTTTTCCATTTTCTTAGCCGTTGCCTCTACTTCGCTCATGTGATGACAAAAATTAGGTTCATAGACATAACTTCTAATTTGTTTGCTGGAAACTGTTTTACATAAACTTAAATATTTTAGGTAGTTCTTTTCATCTTTTATTTTCAATTCTAAATTCACCTTCCACAGCCAGTAGTAAGATTCTGGGAAGTTCTCGTTCTGTTTAGTAATCTGGGCGGCAAGTTCCTTGGCTTTTAGAAGCTGACCGGTTTTATATTGAAATTCGACCTCTAAAATCTGCCAAAAAACAGCGTAGTTTGATTTTTTGTCCGTATTAACCAAAACTCCGTAATCTTTAAACATTCCGGAACAAAGATAGGATTGTGCTAACAGCAGCTGAATCGATTCAGACACCGGGTTTCCTTCGTATAATTTTTTGGCCTTCGTTAAGGCAGAACTGCAATCTGAATTCGACAAATCCAGGGTCACCGAGGCTTCTAGAAGTAATAAATTATCGGGCTCTAATTTTAGGGCCTCGTTAAGTTTTGAAAGATTATATTTTAGATCCTGGGTTTTGCTGGGTAAAGCCAACTCATAGAGTTGCTGAGATTTATCGGTATAAAAAAATCGAGCGATCAAGTCGAGCGCTTCATAAATTTCGGG
>JAYVAZ010000646.1:0-2501 GCA_043750675.1 Pseudobdellovibrionaceae bacterium
GCCTTCATTCAAAGTCTCTATGGCAATTTTGTAACCTTTGCCGACTTCACCTAATACATTTTCTTCAGGCACTTCGCAATTATCAAAAAGTAACTCGCAAGTGGAGCTAGCGCGGATTCCTAATTTGTCTTCTTTTTTTCCGACCGAAAATCCCTTAAAGGATTTTTCTACGATAAATGCGGTAATCCCTTTGTAGCCTAAACTTGGATTTAGATTCGCAAAACAGATAAATACGGTCGCTTCTTTGCCGTTAGTGATCCATAACTTGTTTCCATTCAGTACGTACTTGTCGCCTTTTTTTTCGGCCTTTAATTTTAATGCAAAGGCGTCAGAACCGCTGGTGCTTTCAGATAAAGCATAGGCGCCAACCCAGTCTTTTGACATTTTTGTCAGATAATTCTCTTTTTGTTTCTCCGTGCCCCATTTTAAAAAAGCATTAGTCACTAAAGTGTTTTGGACGTCCATCAAAACGCTGACCGATCCATCGACCCGTCCCAATTCTTCAACCGCAATACAAGCCATAGTAAAAGTGCTGCCGGCGCCGCCGTATTTTTCGGGAGATTCGACACCCATTAAACCCATGTCGAACAGTTTTTTAACAATGTCTGACTGCATTTCTGCCTTCTGATCCATTGAATGAACATGTGGTTTGATTTCGGTCTCGGCAAAACTTCTGACGGCTTCGCGAAAGGCCTGCTCGTCGTCAGAAAGTAAGGTTAAGGCCGGTCTTGAATGAGTATCGTTAGACATAAATTGCTCCTGTTAATCCGTATATAGAAAGTTACGAGGGGAACGTTATAAACGCAAGAAAGGACTGGGTTTTTCCTTTAATATATTGCAAAGCAAAATATTCTGCGTCTCACTTTGGCAATGAGCGAATGCCGCTAGACAACAGTCCTGATTTTGTTTAGCGTTAAATACTATGAATACAGAACAAATGATCATTCGACTGATCTCTTTTTTCGTTCCTTTTCTTTTCGCACTTTGTTTTCACGAACTAGCGCATGGATTAGTGGCCAAATGGAAGGGTGACAATACGGCGTCTATGATGGGACGTCTAACGATGAATCCGCTGCCACATATGGATTTTATTGGAACCTTTTTATTACCCGTTATCACGATTGTGACCGGATCAAGTTTGTTTTTTGGTTGGGCAAAGCCCGTTCCTGTGAATGAGCGGAATTTGAAAAACCCGCGGGTGGATATGTTTTGGATTGCCTTGGCCGGTCCGGCCTCGAATGTTCTTTTAGCGATTGTAGCAACGGTCGTTTTGTGGGCACAAGTTCATTTCTTTGCGGCAGCGATGGATGCAGCGACGTTTAAGGCTGTCCTGAATCTGATCGTGACTTTTATTTCGATTAATCTTTTCTTGGCCGTTTTTAATTTAATTCCGGTCAATCCTTTAGATGGCGGAAAAGTATTGGCTCGGTTTTTGCCGACCAGTTTAAATAACAAATTAGAAGAGAATCAACAGATCATCAGTATCGTTTTATTTATGTTGTTGTTAAGCGGAGCTATGCGATTTCTTCAAATTCCGGTTTTATTTATGACCGAAGGCTTGTTAAGAGCGGCGGGTCTGACATGAGTTTACCGCGACTGATGAGCGGAGCCCGTACAACCGGGGCTTTGCATTTCGGAAATTATTTTGGCGCCGTTAAAAACTGGATTCAATTACAATCGCAGTATCAGTGTTATTTTGGTGTCATGGACTGGCACGGGATGACAACGGCCTATAAACAGTCTAACGAAATTTATAATTGGAATCGGGACATGTTCGCCGAATTATTGGCATGGGGTATCGACCCGGAAAAACACACATTATTTATTCAGTCTATGGTTCCCGAACATATGGAATTATTTTTCATCTTTGCGAATTTGACCCCAATGGGTTGGCTCGAACGAGTTCCAACCTGGAAGGATGCCGAAGAAGAAGCTAAACAAAATGACACCCATAATTTGGGTCGTTTTGCTTATCCGGTTTTGCAGGCGGCCGATATCGCAATGTATTTTGGGATGGTGGTTCCCGTTGGTCAGGATCAGGTTTCGCATTTAGAGCTGACCCGCGAAATTATTCGTCGCTTTAATCATCTCTATAAAGCCAAACTTCCCGAACCGAAAGCCCTGTTAACAGAAACGCCGGTTGTGGTTGGATTAGATGGAAGAAAAATGTCTAAATCCTATGGCAACACTTTGTTTATGACTGAAGATGAAAAAACTCTGCAGAAAAAAACGAATGCTATGGTGACTGATCCGGCGCGTGTTCATCGCGAAGACAAAGGTGAGCCGACCAGGTGCCCGGGAGTGTATCCCTATCATAAGTTGTTTTCATCATTGGATGATTTGAAATGGGTTGAAGAGGGTTGCCGTTCGGCAGGCATTGGCTGTGGGGATTGTAAAGGTCGATTACGTGAGAATATCAACAACCTTTGTTCTGGTCCTAGAGAAAAGAAAAAAGCTCTGTTAGCTGATAAAAGTAAGTTGGATCAGATCATTAAAGACAG
>JAYVAZ010000647.1:0-5158 GCA_043750675.1 Pseudobdellovibrionaceae bacterium
CCTTGTCCCGACTGGATAATCAGTTTCTGATTCAATAACGATTTAAGATCCCTATTCACCGTAATTTTTGTCGATTTATAAAAATTCTTTCCCAGCTACGCAAATCAGAAGTTCTTTCGATCCGGGATTGTATGGATTTTTTTAAATCGACAAAAATTACGGTGAATAGGGATCTTAAATCGTTATTGAATCAGAAACTGATTATCCAGTCGGGACAAGGCAAAAGCACCCGCTACCATTTAAGATGAGGTAGGTTTCCCGCTGCCTTACAAGATGAAGTAGCGAGAGTTTAGAAATTACTGAGCGCAGTTAGCGATCGGTTTTAAAGTAGAAGGTTTGATTTCGGTTTGTAATTCACCAATGGGATCACAACTGAAAACTTTAGACATAGAAAGAATTTCCGAAAATTCCGGACTGTCTTCACCGTATTTATTATTTAAAAACGTTCTGACATCACTTTCATCAATTTGAAGATCTTCAAATTGATAACTACATTGAGTCGTTTTCCAAGGACCCACACATTCGGCCTTACCTAATGGACCTTCAAGAGCTTTGTGAACGACGCCATCTACTTTAGTGACGCTTGTAACCTGCATCGTTACCTTAATTTTACGGCCCGTTAATTCTAACGGTAAGGTAAAGTAAGCCACTTCCCGTCCCGAGTTGTCTTTGAAAATCCAGTAGCTGGCATCAAATCGTCTGGCTGCTTCGGGTTTCAAATCACCTTGTACTGCAGGAATCACGTAGTGAGCATCAAACTGTAAAGTTCCATCTTCAAATGTTTGGTCTGCCAAAACGGCTGTTGATAAACAAAGAGCGCCTATTAAAATCAGTATTAAATTTTTCATAACTAGAAAATAAGGGATTCTGCCTTTGAAGGCAAGCGCAAGTTAAGCCGAAGGCTTACCCACTTGTTAAGCTGAAAGCTTACCAAGTTGTTGAACCTCAGGTTCACCAACTAAGAGTCCCCAGGCTTTGTTGCGGTCCTATCGGTTTCGTAGCCATGGTCCTAGCAAAAGACTCCACCTGATTCACCAATAAACTGGTTCCTAACCCTTGTTTTTGGATGGTCCCCGTAACAATAAGAAATCGCGACCCTGTAATAACTTCTTGGAACTTTTCATAAGTTTCCTTTTTTAAAACCGTATCTACGCTGCCTTGTTCATCTTCTAGGGTAATAAAAGCCGTACCCTTGGCCGGTGGTGGCCTTTGAAAAACGGTTAATACACCTGCGTAAACGGCACGTTCGCCTTTTTTCATTCGTTTAATAGCCAGGGAACGAAGGGGTGGTAAATGCGGAAGTTCAGCGCGTAGACCCTTCATGATATTTCCGTGCAATGAGTATCTTAATTTCCGATGATCGGTTTGAATCTGTTCTAATAAAGTCATCGGTGTAAACAAATTAAAAGTATTTTCCAATTGAATATTTTCATTAAACAACGACAGTTGCGTTTGGCCTTTTTTATCACAGAGATTAGTAAACTGAATCGAAGACCAAAAAGAATGGCGGCGATCAAAACCAAAACAATGAAAAAAATCAGACAGGGCCAAATTATCTAAAACTTCTTTAGAAAAAGTCGTACGAAAAACAAAATCTTCTACTGACTTAAATTCAGAATGCTGGCGTTCGGCTATCATACTCATAACATCAGCTTCTCTGATTTGGCGCAAATTTCGAAATCCCATTCGCAAAGTTTTTTCTCCCACTAAAGTCGTATCCCAATCGGAAGAATGGGGATTCAACGGCAAAAACTGTACGCCGTCTCTTTTCGCTTCGGCAATTAAACTGTCGATAGAATAAAAACCCATGGGTTGGGAATTAATTAAGGCACAAACTAATTCAGCCGGAAAATGACATTTCATGTAGGCCGATTTATACGCCAAAGTCGCGTACGACGCCGCATGCGATTCCGGAAACCCATAATGAGCATAACCTTTAATGTAATTAAAAAGATTATCAGCAAAATCCTTTGGAATACCTTGGGATACTAGGGCTGCATAAAGTTTCCGTCCCAAAATATTGACGCTTTCAGCGGATCTTTGTAATCCCAAAGATCTTCTTAACTGATCGGCCTCGGCGGCAGTGAACCCCGCCACATCGATTGAAATCTGCATAATCTGTTCTTGAAAAATGGGAACTCCATAGGTCCTACCTAAAATCGCTTCTAGTTTTTCATTACCGATTTTAAATTTTTCACCGCGCCGACTGGCATACAGTCCCCGGATAAACGGCTGCACCATTCCGCCGACGGTAGGACTGGGACGCACCAACGCCACCTGCACTACTAAATCATAAAAATTCTGCGGTAACGTACGCGGAAGCATATTCATTTGCGCACGTGATTCGATTTGAAAAGTCCCATGCGTTTTTGCCTGACAAATCATCTGGTAAGTCGGTTTGTCATCAGAAGGAATATCGCGCCAAGAAATTTTCGCTAAATCCGTTGCCTTGTGTAGGGCCGTTAAAAAACCTATGGATAAGATATCCACCTTCATTAACCCCAAAGTTTCTAAATCATCTTTATCCCATTGAATAATGGTTCGATCTTCCATCCGTGCGGGCTCCACAGGGACTAATTCAATTAAAGGTTCATCAGATAAAATAAATCCCCCCGAGTGAATAGATAGATGTCGGGGAAAACCTTTCATCTGGGTCGATAAGTCTTCAATCAATGGCAAGCGGTCTTTTTTATCTTTGGCCAGCTCGTCAAATCGATTTCTGAGTTCTCCGGAAGATATCGTTCCCACTTCCACACCTAAAGCTTTGCTTAATTCTAAAAAGGCACTACGCGAACGATAGGTTCTGACTGCAGCAACCATGGCCGCGCGGTCCCGACCAAAACGTTGATAGATATACTGAATCACCTCTTCCCTTCGTTCGTGTTCAAAATCAATATCGATATCGGGTGGTTCTTTGCGTCCGTCATTCATAAATCGATCAAATAATAAATTCATGTGTATAGGATCAACACTAGTAATTCCTAAAACATAACAAACAACCGAGTTCGCTGCCGAACCCCTCCCCTGACAAATGATTCCACTTTCATTTGCAAAACGAACCACATCGTAAACCGTTAAAAAATAATGTTCGTCATTTCTTTTCGCGAAAAAATCCAGTTCGCGACGGATCTGTAAATCAACCGCCTGGGGAATGATACCACGGTAAATGCCCAAAGCCCCCTGATAGACCAATTCTTCTAGATAGGATCTTGCTGTGTGCCCCGGTGGAATAAATTCTTTAGGGTAGGTGTATTTTAATTCCGCCAAAGAAAAAACACATTGTTCGGAAATCTTTTCGGTATTGGTAATAGCTTCAGGCAAATCCGAAAATAAAGCGCGCATTTGTAATTGTGATTTAAGATATCGTTCTTCATTCCCAAATAACAGGAAACCCGCCTTATCCACATCAGTACCCTCACGAATACAGGTCATCGAATCATACAACGCACGTCTTTGCGGAATGTGGTAATGCACTTCATTGCTGGCGATCAGGGGTAAAGAATATTTCCGGCTGGCGTTTAAAAAAAATTCAGTTCTTCCCGAATCCAAACCATCTAGGTAACGACACAAAGTCAGGTACATATCATTAGTAAAGATTTCTTTTAATAAAAATAGATTAGTCTTTTCATTATATTCAGGTAAACAAACCAGTTCCTCCCGACCAGGGAAATTTTCCAGAATCTGAATCAATTCCGAAAACGTAGTAAAACCGGTTCCTTTTTCTTTCCCGGCATGAACAGCGGTAATGATTCGGCAAAGCAACCCGTAGGCTTTTCGGGTTTTTGCCAACAACGTAATCGGCGTATGATCCAATAAGGTAATCTGACTTCCCGAAATTAATTTTAAACCAGGACAATGATCACGAATGGATTCATAAGCCCGCGGTAAAGCATACACTCCGTTAATATCGGTGATCGCGATGGATTTCATCCCCAACACAGCCGCCTGAACCATATATTCCTGCGCCGAAGAAGCCCCACGTAAAAAAGAAAAATTTGTTTTGCATTTCAATTCGGTAAACATAAATCACCCAAAATATCCATGTAAGAAAAATTTTTGATTCTGATCCTGAAAAACCGAAATCTTTACGCCGTTTTCCAATTCCAGAACATAGTAATTACGGTCATAAGGAGTTTTTTGCCAACCACCGGTAATACGTTCGACATCTTTAGGCCATTGTAAAATACGGTAGGCCTTCTTACGAATATGAACCATACCTGCAGTGACTTCGATTTGTTCGGGACGCATCAAGTGAGTCGGACGCAAAGGAATCTGTTTAATAAATTCGCTGTCTTTGATTTTTTCATCAGTACTTTTTTTCCAAGACCTTTCAGGTGCTTTTTTCCAAGACCTTTCAGGTCTACGATCCTCAACCAGGTCGGCTTGGAAAACTTTATCTTTGCCATGAATTTCAATCAGCTGCGCCATCAACGCCTGCTTCTGTTCTGAAATCTCTTCATGTCGGTGCAAAAGATTTCTTTGGCCCTCTGTTCCCGGTGCCGTTTTCAAAACTGTTGTTTGTACGGCTTCAATGGGACTCAAGATTGGTTTTTTAGCAAAGTCACGTGATAGGCGTTCGTGCATAATTTTTAAAGTCCCTTTCGTTTCACTCAGGGCAAATAAAAAATCAAAATCGAATTGCCGAAAAGGTTCAGGATTCTGCGAATTGGTTTCGCAATAAATACGTACCTGCATTTTTTGCGCTTTCAAACAGCGCAGCCAAAGACGTTTAAATATAGAATCTAAATGTTTTTTAAGTTCGAATAAAATAGGTTCCAGTTCTCCGTAAAATTCAAAATAAGGAAAAAAAGATTTTTCCGAAATGATTTCCACCGGCTTCCAATAACTCCACATAATGGGCATCTCCAATGAAACCCTTTGTTTACACAAAAGGGAACTGGGGCCAAAACGTGAAATCAAATCGGAAGTAGGAATCATCTGAAATTGTTGAATCGTTTTTATTCCCAATTCACCTAAGGACTTAATCATTTTTTCTACATACTTTCGAATAATCACATCTCTATTAAACGGGTCTACCCATTCTAAAAGGGTGTTTAACGGCAAGGACTGCAGTTCTTGAACCTGATACCTAGCACGCAGTAAAGAATCAGTAATGTCTTGTCCGAAACCAACCGAAGCCCGCAAACCTACCGAATTT
>JAYVAZ010000648.1:0-3883 GCA_043750675.1 Pseudobdellovibrionaceae bacterium
GGTAGCCAAAGTTACTGCATTGGGTTCTAAATTTCCCTGCTTAACTGCGTTTTCGTACCTTAAAATAAATTGCGGCAGAGGTTCTGCCGCAAAATTAAAATCCATAATTTAATCCCAAAGGGGTGACGGAATTTTCTAAATTACTTAACCGCGATTAATTCAACTTCGAAAACCAAAGCCGAATTGGCAGGAATACCCTGTCTTGCAGCAGGTCCATAACCTAATTCAGGTGGAATGAAAAATTTAGCTTTTCCGCCCACTTTCATTAACTGTAAACCTTCAGTCCAACCTTTGATAACGTTAGCTAAAGGAAATTCAGCTGGTTGTCCACGATCGTAAGAGCTATCAAAAACTTTACCATCAGTTAACGTTCCTTTGTAATGAGCCGTAACGGTGTCAGTTGCTTTTGGAGATTTTCCAGTGCCTTCTTTTTCCATAACGTATTGAAGACCAGAAGCTGTCGTTTTTACATTTGCTTCAGTTTTATTTTTAGTCATAAAAGCATCTGCAGCTGATTTGTTTTTTTCAGCGTCAGCAGTTTGCTTCTTCATGATGCCTTCTTGCAATTTTTGAAGCGCCGCTTGCATTTCTTCTGGTTTCATTTTGCTTTCTTTACCAGTCGTCGCATCTTTAATAGACGCTGCTAAAGTATCAGCATCGATTTCGATTTGCTGACTCTTCATATTGTTACCGATTTGTTGTCCGATAGCGTAGCTTACTTTTCCCATATCGCTATCTAGTTTTGCTTTTTTCTCGCAGCCTAATTGAAATGCAGCGGAAATCGCTAAAACCGTAAGCCCAACAGTTGTAAATACAGATCTTGTCTTATTCATTTAAAAACTCCTTTTATTGATCACCTCACTATTGAATACCGTTTAGGTAAAAAAATAAATATTTTTTTTGTAATTCAACGCATCTTAGAACAGACTACCCCTATGAATTATGTACTATATATTCTGGCTTTGGTGTCCCTATCCCAGTCAGCAATTATGATTCGATTGGCCCAGGCGCCTAACGAGGTCATCGGATTTTGGCGTTTACTGGGTTCCCTTTTGATTGTTCTTTTGTTTTTGCCCTACAAACAGCTTAAAAATCATACAAAAAAAGAGTTTCTTTGGTGTTTTTTCTCTGGAGTGATGTTTTTTTGCCATCTTTGGACCTACTTTTTCAGCGTTCAACACACGACGATAGCAAATGCCATGATCTTGTTTGCGACCAATCCCCTGTTTACCGCCATGGTTACGGTACTTATTTTTAAACAAAAGCTGACAAAAAATTTGATTTTTTCTTATATTTTGGCCTTTATCGGCATAAATTTATTAGTCGCCGAAAAGGTCAACCTGCACGACTTTAATTGGTTAGGTGAGGGTTCGGGAATCTTGACCGCCGCTTTTTATAGCGCTTATGTAATTTCGGGTCAAAAAGCGCGAATCAGCGTACCAAACTTAATTTATTCACCGATCATTTATTTTATTACCATGGCCGGATTTTTAGCTGTGGGATTCTACAAAGGTGTTTCATGGGTCGATTATGAACCAAGAACCTGGTGGTGTATTTTGGGTATGATTGTTTTCCCTACCCTTTTAGGCCATGCCTTATTTTCCTACTTGTTGAAATTTTTAAACGTCAACTGGATGAGTTGCGGAAAACTGGTCGAGCCTTTACTGTCCACGACAATGGCTATTGTTTTATTTCATGAACAAGTCAGTTCCTACACACTTTGGGCGTACCTATTATCGGCTGTCAGTGTAGTCATCCTTTTTTTAAGTAAGGAAGAAAGTAGAATTGCTAATGCAAAATCCTGAACTGATCAAAAAACATCAGAAATTGAATCGATCTAAATTCCAAGTTAAAAATTGGTCGATCGAAGTCCGAAAAAATATTCTTATTTCCTTAAAAAACTGGATTCTTAATAACGAAGATAAAATTTCTGAAGCGTTAATGAAAGATTTTAAAAAGCCCGCATTTGAAACTCATGCAACCGAAATTTATCCCTGCATTACCGAAATTAATTTTTTTCTTAAAAACCTACATGAATGGTCCAAACCCAGATGGGTGCCTTCTGGCGCCTTACTGCTTGGAACTGTAAGTAAAGTCCAATTGGAAGCCAAAGGTTGCGTCCTTATTTTCGGTCCTTGGAACTATCCTTTCCATTTATCGGTGGTGCCTCTAGTTGGCGCTATCGCCGCGGGCAACACTGGTATTTTGAAACCCTCAGAACAAACTCCCCATACCGCCTTACTGATCCAAGAAATGGTTAAAGAATGCTGTCGTGAAGATCACTTCAACGTAGTTTTGGGTCCAGTAGAAACCGCAAATGACTTATTAAAACTTGAATTTGATCATATCTTTTTTACCGGATCTCCCAATGTAGGAAAGATAGTAATGAAGGCTGCCGCCGAAAATTTAACATCAGTTACTTTAGAATTGGGCGGGAAATCTTCTGCAATTATCGATCAATCAGCCAAAATTTCCGTACTGATTAGAAATATAGTGTTTGGAAAATTTTTAAATAATGGCCAGGCCTGTGTTGCTATAGATACCGTATTTGTGCACGAAGACCGTTACCATGAATTTGTATCCGAATTTAAAAAAATGTTTTTGCAAATGTATCCTCCAGGAACCGCTGACCTTTGCGGAATTATAAATCAAAAAAATCGGGATCGTCTGGATGGTTATAAAAAAACCCACGGCGGTAAATTAATACCATTAGGCAAAGAAGACGAATTACCCTGCCTTATTGAAAATCCGCAATTTGATAGTCCGGTTATGCAAGAAGAAATCTTTGGCCCTATTCTTCCGGTTTACCGATTTAGTACCATTGATAGATTAATCGAACTATTCCATCAACAGAAGGCCTTACACAATCCCTTGGCCTTATACATTTATTCTGAAGAACAATCGGTCCAGGAACAAATCCTATCGCAGATTCCCTCCGGCGGAGTTTGTATTAATGACTGTATTGTTCACTTAGGAAATCATCATTTGCCCTTTGGTGGGCATCGAACCAGCGGAATTGGTAATTACCATGGGGAATATAGTTTCAAAACATTTTCGCATCAGCGAGCGATACTAAAGCGCACTTTTCTTTTTGGACTGACCCGTTTTTTATATGCGCCTTACGAAGGCTATCGATTAAAAATTCTAAGACAGCTTATACGCTGGGGACTTTAGCGAGTTAGGTAATTTTTTGCTTCCTGCCACGGGCCCTTAAACAAAACTTTCGGTGACCGCTGATCCAAACTACCTAAATACATTGGATCGTAATAATGCAGCAGAAGGTCGCGTATCCAATCTTTGTTGGACTCCAAATTTTTCTTTTCGAAAAAATCTTTTTCGGACTGGATCATTTTTTTCATGATCAATGCGGTCTGCAGGCTGCCTAATTTTTTCGAGATTTTTATCAGCGAGCTATAATATTTTTCGAACACCTTAGTACATTTTTCGATTACGGCAGGTTCTTTCATTTCGCAATCGTAGTAAAGGCCCAAATCCGAATTTAAAATGTAATCTTCATAGGTATTTTCGACACGTACTTCTAATGAATCCTCGATCCAGATAACCGGTGATCCGCGAAGCAAATTAAAAATTTCATTCGGTATTGCATTTAATCCAATCAATCGACTTTCATCTTCGAATAAAAGTTTGAAACTGCGTTGCCCTAACGTTTGAACGGAAGTCAGGAGATCTTTATCAAAACCGTAACCTTTTTGGTTAAGACCTAAACGCAGCCATTCACTAATCAAATCATTTTCAAATTGCGCCTGCGACGGCTGCGGATTTGAATAACCGCCAAATGCCGAACCACGATGGTTAGCAAGCTTTTCTAAATCAACGACTTTGGTTGAAAGTATAGGGCTGCGAAGAAGTTTGGTTTTCCCGG
>JAYVAZ010000649.1:0-12227 GCA_043750675.1 Pseudobdellovibrionaceae bacterium
ACCGAAAAGATAAAACCGGCAATCTGGATGAAGTCCAAATTAGAAAAGTGATTGAAGCCGAAGAGACCTTCAATGAAATCATCAAACGAAAATCATTTATCCTTAAAGAAATTGCTGAACAGAATAATTTAACGGACGAACTTAAAAAACGAATTGAAATTTCTTATGACTTAGCAGAATTGGAAGAAATTTATCGTCCTTACAAGAAAAAGAAAAAAACCAAAGCCACTATAGCGCGCGAAGCTGGGCTGGATAGGTTGGCTACTTGGATTTGGGAATTGGGCCACGGTCTAGTCAAAGATGACACCAGCTTAGAAGTGAAAGCTAAAAATTTCTTAAATGTGGCGGCAGGAATCATTAATTATGATTTAGCCTTGAAGGGTGCGCAGGATATTATTGTTGAAAGAATTGTCAACGATGCCGGACTTCGTGAAGTTGTTAAAAAAGAATATTTTGAACGTAGTAAATTGGCTTCAAAACGGACTAAGAATTTTAAACCTAATTCAAAATACGAAATGTATGCCGAATTCAGCGAAGTCAGCAAAAACTTATTTGAATCTAAAAGTTCACATCGTTATTTGGCTATGCGCCGCGGTTGGGAAGAAGAAGAGCTTTCGGTTGGATTTGAAGTTAATGAAGATCTTCTATTAAAGACCTACGAAGACTTTGCGACAAATCAAAAAGACACAGCTTTGGCGGATTATTTAAAAACTTCTGCAAAGCAGGCATTGTCAGTTTATGTTTCTCCCTCTGCTGCTAATGAACTTCATAAGGCACTAAAAGATAAAGCCGATGAAGATGCTATTGTGGTTTTCGCCGAAAACGTTAAAAAAGTTCTTTTGGGATCTCCATTTGGACCAAAGATTGTTTTAGGTGTGGATCCTGGATTACGAACCGGCTGTAAAGTTGCTTTGCTGGATAAGTCCGGTCACTTTATTTCAAATACAGTTTTACATACCCTTGGCGAGCGAGCCGAAGAGAATGCGAAAAAACTTTTTGAAGAAGTTTTAAAGCAAGTTCAGATCGAGGCCATCGCAGTAGGCAATGGAACAGCGGGAAGACAAACTGAAAATTTTATTCGAAAAATTCTTAAAGACATTGGGCGCCCCGAAGTTCCGGTAATTATGGTTAGTGAATCCGGCGCCAGCGTCTATTCTGCTTCAGAAGTGGCACGTGAAGAATTTCCTGATTTAGATTTGACGGTGAAGGGGGCGATTTCGATTGCCCGACGGTTGCAAGATCCTTTATCTGAACTGGTTAAAGTAGATCCAAAAAGCATCGGTGTTGGACAGTACCAACATGACGTCAATCAAGGTAAATTGAAAAAGTCATTAGATGCGGTTGTTGAAAGTTGCGTGAATACGGTCGGTGTCGACGTGAACACGGCTTCGGCTTATTTATTGTCTTACATTTCAGGTATCGGGCCCACAGTAGCAAAAAATATTGTTGAAGCCAGAAAAAAGGAATTATTTTCTGATCGTTCGGAGCTAATGAAAATTCCAAAATTTTCGACGAAAAATTTTGAACAGTCAGCCGGTTTCTTGCGAGTTCCTAAAGGTAAAGTTTTCCTGGATTCCACTGGAATTCATCCCGAGCGTTATACGGCTATTCGTGAAATGGCTGGGGAATTAGGGGTTGGTATTCAGGAATTGATTGGTGAAGGCGCTAAAAAATTATTACCAATGAAGCAAAAGTGGGGTGAACTGATTGGTCAATTCACTTTTGATGACATCGTTGTAGAGTTATCAAAACCGGGACGCGATCCTCGCGATCCGTTTAAAGTATTTAAATTTTTAGAAAATATATACGAAGTCAAAGACCTTAAAGAGGGAATGATTTGCCCGGGTATAGTAACTAACGTTACTAATTTCGGAGCATTTGTAGATGTTGGCGTTCATCAAGATGGATTGGTTCATATTTCCGAATTGTCACATAAGTTCGTGGATGACCCAAGAAAAGTGGTCAACCCAGGCGACCAAGTAACAGTGCGAGTAATCAAAGTAGATATTGAAAAGAATCAAATCGCCTTTTCTATGAAATTAGAGTCTCGGCCAGCGGAAGACGCAGTGGCACGCGAGACCAGGCAGAATAACGGACCAAGACGCGACGGTGATACGCGTGGGCGTCCGCCACAAAGTCGTGGGCCGCAAGCGCGTGGTCAAAATGATAACCGTGGAAGAGATGATCGAGGTCGGCATGAAGGTGGTCGCGGTCCGCAAGGGCGTGATGATCGCCGTCCCGCACCGACACCGAAGCCCGCATTTAACAATCCATTCGCTGGATTGTTGGATCTAAATATTAAGAAGTAGTTTTTTTCGAAAGAATTTTTTCGACGATTTCAACGAACCCAAGTCCACATTCGTTTTTTGCAATGTACTTGGGTCGGTTTTTAATTTGATTTAAAAACCGATTTATATTTGCCACCGCAAAACTATTCTCAAACAGTTCAAACATAGGTTCATCATTCGGAGAGTCTCCAGAAAACGCGATCTTTGACTGAATTTTCGTTAAATCTAAATCAAATTCTCTTTTAAGAAATAGTTTTGTCATAGAAACTTTATTGTAATTTCCAAACCAGCCGTTAACGTGAATGGAGCTGACTTTGGCTTGGGCACCATGTTTTTTAAAAATTGAAACGACCTTTTGAATATCTTCTTCGCTGGCTTTTGGCACATCTTCACAGAAGTCGATGGCAAGATCCATTTGCCGGCAAAATTGGTCGCTGGCAACAGCTACCGATTTTACGTTATCTAAGATTTCCTTTTTGATAGCTGACAACTTTTGCTGATTTGATTCTACCGGCTGAGTGCCGGGATCATACTCCCGGTGCATTTTTTTATTCACGTACCGGAAGTAAAACGCGCCGTTTTCACCGATGACGCCATCGACTGGCCAAAGGCGTGCAATCATCTCGCACCAGCCGGCAGGGCGCCCGGTAACCGGAATCACTTTGATTTTCTTTTCGCGTAATTTCCACAAACAGTTGTAGGCCTCAGAGGTTAACTGACCATCGGTAGTCATCGTGTCATCAATGTCCGTGAAAAAAAATTGAATATCGGATTGAAAAAGATCTAAAGTGTGTTTTGGGTCCATGCGTATATTTTAGTCAGGAAGTTTAAAAATTCTTAGAAAAGATTTTGTATTTTGATTTTTAGTTCTTAGGTCTGCTAGACTGAGGTCCGGTGTTAATATAGATTGTAGAAATGGAAACTTGATTGTAAGTTTAAATTTCAAAACGCAGTGGCTGAAGCTCGGGCTTTATAAGTATAGTTGGTTGAGATGGCAAAGAAAAAGGAAACAACAGACGGTAACAGCTTGGGCAATGTCTCGGGCAAGAAATTAGTTATTGTTGAGTCTCCTACCAAAGCGAAAACAATTAGAAAGTTTTTAGGCAAAGACTATATTGTTGAAAGCTGTATGGGACATATTCGTGACCTTCCTCAATCGGCTAAAGATATTCCTGAAAAGTATAAAAAATTAGCATGGGCAAAATTGGGCGTTAATGTAGAAAACAATTTTGAACCGTTATATTGCATCCCCAAAGACAAACATAAAGTCGTCAGTAATTTAAAAGAAAAACTAAGTGAAGCTTCGTCTTTGTATCTCGCGACCGATGAAGACCGTGAAGGCGAAAGTATCAGCTGGCATTTAACCGAAGTGTTAAAACCAAAAGTTCCTTTCAAAAGAATGGTTTTTAATGAGATCACTAAAGAGGCGATTGAAAAATCTTTGAAGGACACTCGCGACATCGATTTCAATTTGGTAAAGGCACAAGAAGCGAGACGAATTTTAGATCGTTTAGTGGGTTATACTATTTCGCCTCTATTGTGGAAAAAAGTTAGCTTTGGTTTAAGTGCCGGTCGTGTACAGTCGGTAGCCGTAAAATTAATTGTAGAAAAAGAACATCAAAGAATTCAGTTTAAGTCAGCGCAGTATTGCGGGGTTCTTGCCGAATTGAAAAAAGAAGGAGTTACTTTTGAAAGTAAGTTGCTTTCTAAGGCCGAGAAAAAAGTAGCCTTAGGTAAAGACTTTGATGGGACTACCGGTAAATTGATAGGCGACCGTTTATTATTAGATAAAACGGCAGCGGAAAAAATAGTTCAAGACGCAAAAAATACACCTTGGATTGTTTTAGAAGTAGAAGAAAAACCGGTCAATCGTAAACCTTCCACACCATTTATTACTTCGACGCTTCAACAGGAAGCGAATAGAAAATTAGGATTAAGTTCTAGAGAAACCATGCAGGTCGCACAGAAGTTGTACGAACAAGGTTTTATTACTTACATGAGAACAGATTCAACTTTTCTGTCTAAAGAAGCCATCGAAGCTGCACGAGCGAACATCGTGAAAAAGTACGGTAAAGAATATTTACCGGCGCAACCACGTTTGTATGAAGGTAAAAAAGTTAAAGGCGCGCAAGAGGCGCATGAAGCGATTCGTCCTGCTGGTCAGAAATTTATTGATCCCGATGATACGGGGCTAAATGGATTACAGTTAAAATTATATGAATTGATTTGGATGCGTACGATGGCCAGTCAGATGACTGATGCTAGACAAAAACAAGTCAGCGCAAAAATCCAAGTAGGCGATTATCTATTCCAATCTAATGGAATGACTATCGAGTTCCCAGGTTATTTACGGGCTTATGTAGAAGGTAGTGACGACCCTGATTCAGACTTGCAAGATCGGGAAGTTCGATTGCCGCAATTGAAAGCCAAAGAAGAATTGGATCTGGCAACCGTTACGCTGACTGAACATGAAACTAAACCACCGGCTAGATATACGGAGGCCTCTTTAGTTCAGATGATGGAAAAAGAAGGAATCGGCCGTCCGTCCACTTATGCTTCTATTATTGGAACTATTATCGATCGTGGTTACGTAAAGAGGTTACAAACGGCATTGGCTCCGACGTTTACGGCAATGGTCGTTTCTAAACTTTTAAATAATTATTTAACTCAGTATGTGGATTTGGGATTTACTTCCGAGATGGAAAAATCATTGGATAATATCGCAGAGGGTGATTTAAACGCGGAAAAATATTTGGCGTCGATCTACCTGGGTAAAACTGGCCTAAAAGAACTAGTTGATACGCAAGCCGAGAAGATTGATCCCGACGAAGCTCGTGGAATTAAAATCAAAGGTTTGGACAATTTTATTTTTAAAGTGGGAAAATTCGGGGCCTATCTATCGACCAAAAAAAATGGCGAAGAGATTAGCGCTTCTATTCCGGAATCGGAAACACCAGCGGATCTGACTGAAGAACGTGCAGAAAAATTAATTGAACAAAAAATTAATGGCGCTGATTCTTTAGGTAAAGATCCTGTAACTGATATGCCTATCTATGCTCTTAACGGTCGCTTTGGTCCTTATGTTCAGTTGGGCGATGTTGGTGACAATGAAAAACCTAAACGAGTTTCTATTCCGCCCAATTTGCCTTTAGAGCAAGTGACGATGAAAGAAGCCTTGCAGTTGTTAAGTCTGCCAAAACTTTTGGGTATGCATCCGCAATTGAATAAAGAAATCAAAGCCGGGCTTGGAAGATTTGGTCCTTACGTTGTGTGCGAAGGGGATTACCGATCTATTCCAAAGACCGAAAGCATCTTTGACGTCACTTTTGATGGAGCGATGGAACTGTTTTCTCAACCGAAAAAAGGAAGAGGAAAAGCGGCTCCGTTAAAAGAATTGGGATTACATCCTGATGGTCAGCCAATCAATATTATGAATGGTCCATATGGTCCTTATTTTAAACACGGTAAGAAGAATTATTCCTTACCTGAAGGTTTAACAGTTGAAACGGCCACTTTAGAGTCTGCCCTTCAATTAACGGGAACTGAAATTGAGACCCCTAAAAAAGCGAAAGCCAAACCTAAAAAAGTGGCTAGTGAAAAACCAGCAAAAAAATTGGTAGCGGTGAAACCAGGTGGTCTAGCTAAAAAAGCCAAAATAGCGGTCGAAACTCCGGTCAAATCTGGCAAAGCGCCCATTGTCAGTCGATTAAAGAAGTCAGCTGACAAACAAAAAACCAGTTAAGTATTTAATTTTACTTAGGAATATATCATACTTGATTTTTCGTAGGTTATTTGAGACACTGCGTTACTTAAAGAGTAATGGTAGTTAAATATGCAGTCACAACTGGAATTAGAAATTCAAAAGGAAAAGGAAAACGATCGTAACCTACATTTGGGTGGTCGAAGTTTCTACTTTTTTGATTTTGATGACAACGTGGCCTTCCTTTCCACTCCTATCGTTATTTTCCATAAAGAAACTAAACTTGAACTTTTGATTTCGAGCCGTGAATGGGCAAAAGAGCATAGCAACGTTGGCCACACCGGTCCTTATGCGGATTACGAAATTAACTGGGATGATACAGCGGGTTCTTTTCGCGCCTTCCGTGATCACAACATATCCGAACTTCAAAAATTGAATTCCAAAGATCAGATTTTTGTACAAGATGTGGCTGCAGCACTAGGTAAGCCAGATTTTAATTGGAAGGGTCCGTCTTGGTCTTGTTTTTACCATGCGACTTTCAATCAACGACCGATCAGTGTAATCACCGCCAGAGGCCATTCTCCCGAGACTTTAAAACAGGGGATTGAGCAATTTAAAAATTTTAAATTTTTGCCGATGACTCCGAATTATCTAAGTTTATTTCCGGTGAGTCACAAACCAACGCGCGCGATGTTAGGTGATAGTACTTTTTCAAAATCAGTAGCCGAATTAAAGCAAGCAGCCATTCGTGCTTCGGTAATGATGGCGATTCAGACTTACGGATATTCTCCGCACCATCGTTTTGGAATGTCTGATGATGATCCTAAAAATATTCAGCTAATTACCGAAGAAATGAAACGTATTAAGACCACTTTTCCCGAGATGAGCTTTTTTATGATTGAAACCCAAGACGGTTCCTTTGTGAAACATGAAATTGGGTTGACCCATGAAACGGCGACTAAGGTGAATCCACCGGTCTCGCAATTGCCGCTTTTCTAGCCCTTCCTCGATTCAAAACCTGTTTTGCGTAACCTAATTTTTGTTTGTTATTGTTACAGGTCATAGGGCTGCCTCGACCAATCGAATAAAGGACTCCAGTTTTTCCTATTTGTACCGAAATATTTTTATACTCATTAAGCGATCTGATATTCTTGTTTTATCGGAACTGGGTAATACGAGGCGCGCAAGCGGCATCGAGAGGAAAAACCATGAAGAATTTTTTGCCAATAACAATCTTACTTTTATTTAGCTTTCAGTTTGCACAAGCAAAAGACGGCAAGGACATTGAGTGTCGTTATTTAAGCGTCATCGAACAAGGCTTTCTAAATCAACATATCAAATACGATAAATTTGATAAAACTTTACAAGAAAAAGTTGTAGATCAGTACATCAAACAAGTGGACCCAACCAAGGTTTACTTATTGAAGGCTGATGTTGATCTAATGAAGACTCAATTAGCTAGTGTATTCGAGCAGCTTAAAAACAAAGATTGTTCGGTTTTTGATTCTATCCAGAAAACTTTATTGACCAGAATGAAAGAGCGCGCTGAATTTGCGAAAAAAATGTTAGGCAAAGGTTACAAGTTCGATAAAACGGTAGAAATTGTTTTTGATCCAGAAAAAAGAATTTTTGCGGTAAAGGATGAAGAAGCGAATGAATATTTAACAAAATACATTCATTTCCAAATTTCCAATTACTTAGCAACTGATATGAAATTAGAAGAAGCTAAAAAGAACGTAGCCAAAAGTTGGGAACGCATTGTAAAACGTACGACTGAAACCACACAAGATGATATCTATTCAGGCTACTTGTCGGCATTTGCCAGAGCCTTAGATCCTCATTCTTCTTATTTTTCTAGAGATGACTTAGCAGACTTTGAAATTCAAATGAGCCTTTCTTTAGAAGGTATAGGAGCCACCTTGTCTCAACAAGATGGTTTCACAGTAGTGGAAGCCTTAGTTCCCGGTGGAGCTGCTGCTAGATCCGGTTTAGTAATGCCGCAAGATAAAATCGTAGCCGTTGGACAAGGCGACAAGGGTGCTTTTGATAACGTTGTTGAAATGGATCTAAAGGATGTTGTTAAAAAAATCCGAGGCGAAAAAGGAACTAAAGTTCGTTTGAGCATCATGCGTAAATCCGGCGAAGGTAAAAACAAAATCGAAGTAACTTTGGTTCGTGATAAAGTGAAATTAGAAGACGAAGCGGCTTCGATCATATTTCAAGAAAAAGAAATTCAAGGAGTTAAGAAAAAAATTGGTGTAATCAATTTTCCTTCTTTTTATTCTGACAGCCGTAAAGGTGGAAGATCTTCAGCTGCGGATTTAAAGAAAATCATCGCCGAAGCTCGTGAAAAAAAGGTAGATGGCCTAGTTTTAGATTTATCAAATAACGGTGGTGGTAGCCTTGAAGACGCAGTAAAAATTGCCGGTTTGTTTTTTCAAACTGGTAATGTCGTAAAACAGTCTTCTCGCGAAGATGAAAAAGGCGAAATCACATTAAAAGATTCAGATGCTATGGTGGATTGGAATGGCCCAATGGTTGTTCTTACCAGCCGAATCAGCGCCAGTGCTTCTGAAATCGTGGCGGGTACTTTAAAAGATTACAAACGTGCTGTTATTGTTGGCAACGATCACACTTTCGGTAAAGGGAGCGTTCAATCGGTTATGCCTATCCCGCAAAACCTTGGTGCTATTAAAGTTACGGTGGGAATGTTCTTTACTCCAGGTGGTAACTCGACTCAACATAGAGGCGTGGATTCAGACATTCAGATCCCTGGTCCTTACGTAACGGATGAAGTCGGCGAGAAGACTTTGGATTACTCTTTGCCTCCAAAAAAGATAGATGCATTTATTTCTCAGGATGCTTACGTTAAAGACGGCGCTTCCAGCTGGAATCAAGTGAATCCAGACATGATTAAAGTGCTTTCGGAGAAGTCTAAGGCGCGGGTTGACAAGAATGATGAGTTCAAGAAGATCGTGACTGAATTAGAGAAGTCGATCGCTAAAAGTAAGACTTTAAAAATCTCTGAAGTTACTAAAGAAAAAGAGAAAAAAGACAAAGTAAAAGCTGCTAAAAATGCAAGCAAAGCTGAAAAGGATCAGGAATACTTAAAACGTGCTGATATCAATGAGGCAGAGCAAGTATTGATGGATATGATCGAGCTTCTTGGTGTTAAAAAGGTTGCTAACAAATAGGGTTGAAAAAAGTACCCTATTTTCAATGCGCATTGTTTAATTGGTTGTGCAAATGCGGTTTTTTCGTAAGAAATGATGCATGACCAAAAAACAAATATCCAGCTCCAACAAAGCTCTTAAAAAATCGGGCCGTTTAACGAAAACAAGCGGCCAATCTAAAAAAGAGAGCTCAATGAAAAAAACAGCAGCACCTAAAATCAGTGAACTGAAGAAGTCAGGATTAAGCAAAGATTTATTGCTTAAGATGCATGATCTGATGGTGAAGTCTCGTGTGTTAGAAGAACGCCTGATTAAAATCTACAAGGCCGGTGATGCGTATTTTTGGATTGGGGCTCCGGGTGAAGAGGCTTGGGGTGTGGCTTTAGGATTAAATACCCGAGTGGGCGAAGGCCCCGAAAATGATTATCTGCATTTACATTATCGCGGAACTCCAACATTGGTTGCTATGGGAATGCCGATGATTGATTCCATACGTTTGATTATGAATCGCGCGACCGATACCTCTACCGGTGGGCGCAATTTTTCCAATCACTATTGTTATCCAAAAATGAACGTGGCCCCGGTATCGTCTCCTATTGAAGTTCAATATATTATGTCGATCGGAACCGCACATGTTCAGAAACGTGTCGGCAATGGTGCTATTTCTATCGTTACTGGTGGGGACGCGGGAACCGCAGAAGGTGACTTCGCAAGTTCATTGATTTGGTCTTCACGCAAAGGGCAAGAGTTACCGGTTCTGTTAACCGTACAAAATAATTACTGGGGTATTTCGACTTCTTACGAAGGTCAGCATGGCGAAAATCAAATTGCCGACCGAGCAGCCGCGTTTGGAATTCGTTCGCGCGTGATTAACGGCAATGATCCTGTGGAAGCCTATTTAGCAATTAAGGAAGAGGTTGCTTACATCCGTAAAACCGGAAAGCCTTCTTTTATTGAAGCCAAACTTTCGCGGTTATATGGTCACTCTTCGGCCAGTGGCGCCAACTTCGTCGGTGGCGAGACTGATTGCTTAAAGGATTTCGAAGTTCAATTAATGAAAGAAAAAATGATTACCGAAAAAGAAATCAAATCGATCTGGGAGAACTACGAAAAGGAAGCTTTTGATGCTCAACAAATTGTTCGTTCTGAGCCAGTTCCGACTGCAGAGTCCATTTGGGATAATATTTATGCTAACAATGAAAATGCTGACTGGAGAAAATTCTAATGGCAACAATGACACAAGCCATTCGAATGGCATTACATTACGGTGAAAAAAATTTGAAAGTGAATGATATCTTTGGTCAAGACGTGGGAGCCCCTTTGGGTGGCGTTTTTACGGCGACTCAAGGATTGAAAAACAGTTGGAATACTCCGTTGGACGAACGCGGAATCATTGGTATGGCGATGGGAATTGCTATGACCGGTGAAAGATGCGTCGCTGAAATTCAATTTTGTGATTACATTTTTAATACCATCGATCTTTTAAAGATTGCTGGAAATACTTTATGGGTTACGAATGGAAATTATCCCATGCCATTAACGGTGATGACTCCGGTAGGGGCGGGAATTCGCGGAAGTATTTATCATAGTCATTCTTTTGATTCTTGGGCTTCTCGCCTGCAAGGTTGGAAAGTGGTTATGCCTTCGACTCCAATAGACGCTTACGGTTTGTTGCTGTCGGCGATCAAAGATCCCAATCCAGTTCTGTTTTTGAAACCGAAAGCCTTAATGCGTGTTAAAGGCGAAGAGTTGATTCCAGGTGAACCGGCTGATGAAAAAGAATTAAAAGCGATGATTGATGCCCCACTTGGTGATCGCACAAAGTGGCAGGCAAAATGGCCAAAACTAGAAGAGTATTTAGTTCCCATAGGTAAAGCAAAATTAGTTAGAGAAGGTTCTCAGATTACTATCGTAAGCTGGGGCCGTATGGTTTTGCTTTGCCAACAGATCGCGAACGAATTGGCATCAGAAGGTGTAGACATTGAAGTGATCGATTTAAGATCCATTTACCCTTATGATTGGCAAACTGTTAAAAATTCTATCGAAAAAACGGGTCGAGTTCTTATTGTTAACGAAGATACTGAAGTAACTAATTTCGGTGAACATTTAATTTATCGAGTAGCGCAAGAATTGTTTTATCATTTATTGGCTAGACCGAAAGTCGTTGCCGGTAAAAATGTACCGGGAGTGGGTTTACATCCTAATTTAGAAGATGCGACCGTTCCACAAAAGAAGGACATTATTGATAGCATTTTTGAAATCATTGATGAAGTTCCTTAATCTATGGGAAAAATAAGCCGCAAGCGTGTTCATAAAAAAAGCGATAAAAATTTATTTGATAAATATGATCTTTATCTAAAGTCTGTTCAATCACCAGAAAATGATGCTGAATTTTTACTAAAGGTCTATAGGGAACTAAAGGGAAGGTCTCCAAAAATTTTCCGCGAAGATTTTTGCGGTACTTTCGTATTATCTTCGGAATGGATAAAATTAAATAGGAAGCATATTTCACACTCGGTAGATATTGACCCCGAGCCATTACAGTATGGAAAAACTAAATATTTTCAGCATATGACCCCGGACCAGCAAAGCCGAATGCATATTCATGAAAAGAGTGTTTTAGATAAAGACCTACCTAAGGCCGATGTTAGTGTCGCAATGAATTTTTCATATTTTATCTTTAAAAAAAGAGAAATGATGAAAGCCTACTTTGCCAATAGCTATCGGGCACTTCAAGAAGGCGGAATTCATGTGATCGATCTTTTTGGCGGCAGTCTATGCCAAGAAGAAAATGAAGAACAGACCAAACATAAAAATTTTACCTATTACTGGGATCAGGCGTCTTTTGATCCGGTATCCAATGAGGCCAAGTTTTACATCCATTTTAAAGTTAAGGGACAATCTAAAACCGAAAAAGTTTTCTCTTATGACTGGAGAATGTGGACTATCCATGAATTGCGTGACCTCCTCTTAGAGGTTGGTTTCAAAAAAACGCATGTTTATTGGGAAGGAACTACCAAAAAAGGCGAAGGCGATGGGAATTTTACCCGTACGGAAAAGGGCGAG
>JAYVAZ010000650.1:0-9893 GCA_043750675.1 Pseudobdellovibrionaceae bacterium
ACCGAAATCTGTGGTCTGCATTTGAATCCGCTTGCGCATACTCCCGAACAGATGGTGGTGCAGACCTTGTTCGCAGATGGCCATATTAAGTATTCGGCAACGGCCGAAAAAAAGACGAATGCGAGAAACTTTAAAATTATTTCCACACACGAAAGAGTTTTGCCAGATTCAGCGCAAGACATGAGCTGGGTCCCTTCGCCTTGGGGAATGCAAATGAATCTTTCGCGCGAAGTTCCTGCCAAAATTAAAAGTCATCTCAAAGTATTTTTCCAGGAACTTTTGAATAAGTCAGAAATGAATTTAGCAGAAGCGTTGGCTTCTCAATTTGCTATTCACCCTGGAGGCCCTAAGATTATTGATTCCGTCCAAGAAACTTTGGAGCTAAAGGACGATCAAACCAAACACAGTCGCACGATCTTACGCCAACGCGGAAACATGTCCTCGGCGACTTTGCCGCACGTTTGGGAATTAATGTTGAACGACGAAAATATTGCAATCGGATCACGAGTGATTAGTTTTGCCTTTGGTCCCGGACTTACGATGTTCGGCTGCGTATTAGAGGTTTGCTAAATGGTTTGGTTGATATTACCTTTTTTATTTCAGGGTGCCGTTATGTTTTTTGATGAATTTTATTTTCACCGTAAGAGGGGTTTGGGGTTGTGGGAACGCATTGGTCACCCAATTGATACTTTTTCTGTTTTACTTTGTTACGGATACTTGTTGAATTTTTCCTTTACTATTTCGAATTTGTATATTTACGCTGGTCTCTGTTTATTTTCTTGCGCGCTGATCACCAAGGATGAATTTATTCATACTGAAGTCTGCGAGGCGCAGGAAAACTGGCTGCATTCTTTATTATTTGTTTTGCATCCTATTTGCTTTTTAGCGGCAGGGCTGTTTTGGTGGCAGGGGATTCAAATCGATTTTTTAAAAATCCAGGCGTTAATCATTTTGGTCTTTATGGGATATCAAATAATTTATTGGAGTGTAAAATGGAAACGGAATTAAAACCGCAAGGGCAATTGGATCAGATCGACAATTCTATTTACAAAAGTTACGGGGAAAAGTGGTACACAGCTGATGACGATCCTATCGCGCTGCTAAGGCACGAATCCGAGGCCAAACGGCCTTGGGTTCTAAAAAAAATCAACAGTCACTTTGGCCTTAGTTCCACAGTGCAAGTTCTTGATGTTGGCTGTGGTGGTGGATTCCTAAGCAATGCATTGGCGAAGAGTGGGTTGGCCGTAACCGGCGTTGATATAGCTGAAGATAGTATAAAGGTTGCCGCATTGTACGACGTAACTAAAACGGTTAAGTATCTAACAGCAGATGCCTATCATTTGCCTTTTGCTGATGCTAGTTTCGATGTAGTGACCGCCATGGACTTTTTGGAACACGTAGAAGATCCAGAAAAGGTGATTCAAGAATTTTCGCGCGTATTAAAGCCGGGTGGGCTTTTTATTTTTCACACATTTAATCGTAATCCAATTGCCTATCTAGTTATTATTAAATTCGTAGAGTGGTTTGTTAAAAACACACCAAAAAATATGCACATCTTAAGATTGTTTATTACACCAGATGAGATCAAAAAATATTGTTCAAAAAGTGCGATGACGGTTCAGGATATGGTGGGAATCAAGCCAGTTTTTTCGACAATACCTTTGCGTAACTTGTTTACTGGTATAGTGCCGAAAGCCCTGCGGTTTGAAATAGTCAGTAGTTTATTATTGTCTTATATGGGTTATGCTCGTAAAAGCCCAACTTTGTGATTGGGCGGAATTAAAACGGCGAAGCGCAAATGGGAATTTCGAAAGTTCCCGAAATGTTGCTTTGGCCATATTTTGCGCTGTCATGGTATCCAGTGATGGCACCAACAACCTTTGTACAAGTTGAGTTGTCGCTAGGATTAGTGCATTCGATTCGATCAATACGAACCTTGGCTTCAGTTGCAATTAAATTCATTAGGGTGTTGTCGGTGGAAGTTAAAAAGGTCAGTGTCGTTCCTTTGTCTACTTGTGGTGTGGTCACCGGTTGGTAATAAAATTCGCCAACTTTTTTCGGAGCACTGCCTAAGATGTAATCGCCATCAACACTGGCATTACAAGGATTGGCGAATTCAAAGCTGTAAAGTTTAAAAGAAATGATTTGGGTACCATCAAAATCGGTATCCAAAGACGCCCGTCCCGAGCGATATTTCCACGCCATGTCGGCAATTTTTCCTTCGGCATTTGATTCGGAGAAGACCAGATTTTTTCCGGTGTTGCTACCATCATTTTCACCTTTTTTACCGCAACTAGCGATTGTAAATCCCATAATCAAAGCGAGAAAAAGTTTAGATGCGGTAGACCGATTTTTTGCGTTCATGGTGCCCCCTGAAGGTTGCATAGTACTGAAAGAGTTGGGCCGAGTCCATTCAGCAATGAATATTTTGTGCGGGTAAGGATGGCGGGTACCAAAGGTAAGTATTCGAATTAACGAGGTTTTGGTAAAAATCCGGTATTCGGTTGTAGGTTCGATTTACAGAAACTAATTACATAAAACCCTTGATTTTTACCATAGGGCAACATAAAACAAACACCTCTTGGAATCGCTAGTAGAGGCCATAAAGTGCTTAGCAATTGTGCTAAGACGCCGATATTGGAAAGGAAATTTAAATGCCAAAGATGAAGACCCATTCAGGGGCTAAAAAACGCTATCGCCTATTGCCTAGTGGAAAAGTAAAGCGCAAACAAACTGGAATGCGCCACTTAAATTCACACATGAAATCTAAACGAAAAAGACACCTTGGAGATACCGTTTACGTCGCTGACGCAAACATTTTACAAGTTCGTCGTTGCCTGGTTTTTTAATAGGAGAAATATATGCGCGTTAAAGGTGGATTTACAAATCGTCGTCGTCACAAAAAAGTTTTAAAAAGAACCAAAGGTTATTATTCCGCAGGTTCTCGTAGCTACATTCATGCCGTTGAAAAAAACGATCATGCATTGGCTTACGCTTATGCACACAGAAAAATGAAGAAGCGCGAATTCCGTGCTTTATGGAATCAACGTATCAATGCAGCGGCCAGATTGAATGGAACGACTTACTCTCGTTTAATCGGTGGATTAGCTAAGGCAGGGATTACTTTGGATCGTAAAATCTTATCGGATATGGCTATCAATGATAGTTCTGCTTTTTCAGGTCTATGTAAACACGCTATTCAATAGTAGGGTTTATGGAAATCGATGCGCAGTTCGAAAGTAGAAAAAAAGACCATGTTCGAATTGCGCTTATGCCCGAGGCTCAGGCCTCGGTGTCTAATGGACTAGATGAAGTCCGTCTCATTCATGAGGCTATACCCGATATCGCTTTCAATGATGTCAATATCACTAAAAAAGTTTTCGGCCATCGTTTTAACTCTCCTATCTTTGTAAGTTCAATGACGGGCGGTTACGACAATTCATTTTACATCAATTCCAAATTGGCTGAAATGTGCGCAACTAAAAATTGGTTATTGGGAACGGGATCGCAGCGTAAAGAACTGGCCTCCGTAGAAGCGCAAAAAGAGTGGAAACTAATTACGTCTCAGCATCCGAAGTTGAAAGTTGTTAGTAACATTGGAATCACTCAGTTATTACAATATCGTCCTAAAGAAATTTTAAAAATAGCTGAAAATATTAAAAGTTTAGCATTATTCGTTCATACCAATCCTTTACAGGAAGCTTTGCAAAAAGAAGGAACTCCGAATTTTAAGGGAGCCTTAAATGCGTTGAAGGAATTAGCAAAAGCTTCTCCAGTCCCCGTAATTTTGAAAGAAGTGGGATCGGGATTTTCAACCGAAACGTTGGCGCGCTTAAATAACTGCGGTTTATATGCAGTCGATGTGAGTGGTTTGGGTGGAACGCACTGGGGCCGGATTGAGGGTCTTAGAAATCAAAGCGATGATATTCGGTTTAAATCAGCGATCACATTTAAGAATTGGGGTATTTCAACAAAGCAGTCTTTGTTAAATACTAAAAAGGTTCCTATCAATTATAAAATCTGGTCTTCGGGCGGAGTCCGCAACGGATTAGATGCAGCAAAATTAATCGCTATGGGTTCCGAAATGGTAGGCATGGCGAAACCGATTTTAGAGTGTGTCATGAATCCTAACGAAAAACTGGATCTGTTTTTTGATCAGTTAGAGTATGAATTAAAACTAAGTCTTTTTGTAACTGGTTGTAAAAGTATTGATGAACTTTTTGATAACAAAAAGGTTGTGGAATGGACTTGATTTTAGAAAATGAAGAATTAAGTAAGAAATCTGAGCCACGAGTAGTGCCGGCCGATGATATTTTATTTAAAGGCTTTTCTAAATTAACTTTCGACGAACGGCTAGCTTATTTAAAGTCTAATGGATATTTAAATTCTGAAGATGTTAAGTTTATGAAAACCGGCGGCCTTAAAGATGTCGCTTTAGGCGAAAAGTTTATTGAAAATACGATTGGTTATTTCCAGTTACCTATCGGTGTGGCTACTAATTTTATTATCAATGGTCGAAATTATGTTATCCCTATGGCGGTTGAAGAAACTTCCATTATTGCGGCAGCCAGTAAAACCGCCCGGTGGGTTAAAGATAATGGACGCATTGAAACCAAAGTGATCGGCAGCGAAATCATCGGGCAAATACAAATTGCCAAAGTAAAAGATTTTGATCGTTTGCAAAGATTCATCGAATTCGAAGAGGCCTCTTTGGTTGCTAAAGCCAACACTGACGTTGCGGCCGGAATGGTGGTTCGCGGTGGCGGAGTCCGAAGTTTAAAATTAAGAAAACTAGTTCGTCCTGATGGTTTATTGATGGCGGTTATTCATGTTCACATGGATGCGGTCGATGCTATGGGCGCGAATATTATGAATCAAGTTTGCGAATACTTAAAAACCCCTATCCAAGACAGCACCGAAGAAATGGTTACAATGTGTATCCTTTCCAATCTGGTGGACAGCAAACTAACTGAAGCCCGAATTACTATTGAAAAAATTGATCCAGAACTAGCTGAAAAAATTGAAGAAGCTTCTTTGTTTGCTCAATTAGATCCTTACCGTGCTAGCACCAACAATAAAGGTGTGATGAACGGTATTGATCCTATTTTAATTGCGACAGGAAATGATTGGCGCGCGGTTGAGGCCGGAGTCCATGCTTATGCCAGCCTTAACGGAGCCAATGGACAGTATGGATCGATTACCAAATGGTACCGCGACGGGAATTCTTTGGTTGGATTTTTAAAGGCTCCAATCATCGTTGGCACTGTGGGTGGTGTGACCAATTTACATCCGATGTCTCAGATGTCTTTAAAAATGTTAGGTTTCCCTAATGCTAATCTTCTGTCACAAATTATTGCTTCTGTGGGATTAGTACAAAACTTAGGAGCGCTGAAGGCCTTAACTACAGTGGGTATCATCGAAGGTCATATGCGTCTTCACGCCAAAAATCTTGCTTTGGGTGCTGGCGCGGAAGAGGCCGAAATTCCTTATGTCCAGAAAAAACTCGAAGAAATCTTGGCTATTAAAAAACGAATTACCTTGTCTCACGCTATTGAAGTTTTAAGAGAATTGCGCGAGCAAATACAATCTAAGTCGAATTGAGGTTTGAATGTTTACCCTATTGGTTCCAGGAAAAACATTTATCGTAGGCGAATATTTAGCGCTTTTGGGTGAGTCTGCCATTATTGCGTGTACCGGTCCTAATTTTGAATTACATGTGTCCCCCTCGGGCAATGGTTCCACCGGTGGACTTGAATTTCATAAAGAATCTCCGGCCGGAAAATTTATAGCAAACAACCAAAGTTTTTTTCAACGTTGGGATTTAAAGTTTGTAGATCCTTATGGCGGCGCCGGTGGGTTAGGTGGATCAACGGCCGAGTTTTTAGCCAGTTACATTTTTAAAAATCATTTTTCAGAAGTAGAATCCCATTCACAATTATTTTTTGATTACACAAAAGCCCTTCAGGATTATCTGGCGCAATTTGAGGGTAAAAATCTACCTAGCGGTTTTGATTTAGTCGCGCAGTTAAATGGTGGGTTAACTTATTTTAATAAGTCTGATGGGGTTTTAAACCAGATTAAATGGGACTTTGCCGATCTTGATTTTTTGATTTTAAAAACTCCCTTTAAAGTTAAAACGCACGAACATTTAAAAGCATTAGATTTGAATTCTGTTTTAGTTCAGAAACAAAAGCCCTTAAAAGAGATTGTTGAAACGACAAGACGATCGATTGAAGACAGTAATTCAGAATCTTTCTGCAAAAGCATAAACGAGTATTACCAACAAATGTTGGAAGCCGACTTAGTTTTGAACGAAACTAAAGAAGTGCTTGCCGAAATTCAAAAACGGGCCGGCTTTAAAGCGGTAAAAGGTTGTGGGGCGCTGGGGGCAGATACCATCCTAGTTGTTGATACAAAAGAAAAGGTAACAGCGCACTCGGCTGTATTTTCCGATTTTGGGTTAACCCCGATTGGTTCGGTACAAAATCTTGGGCACGGTCTAAAGATTTTATGATTTATAAAACTTTGAGTTTCTATGAAATTTAGTGAAAAGGGTTTTTCGAACATAGCTCTAATTAAATACATGGGGAAATCGAACGCCACTATCAATGAACCTGCAAATGCTTCGCTGTCGCTAACATTACCTGCACTTTTTACCGAAGTTGAACTAACCGTTAAAAACAGTGGTGAAGATGAGTGGGCGGCATTAGAAGGACACGGGTTACTTCCGTTTGAAATCAGTGAAAAGGGAAAATCCAAATTTTTGAATTTCTTTAAATCTTTAAAGCAAGAATTTGGCGTTGAAAAATCTTTCAATATAAAAAGTGCCAACAATTTTCCTTCTGATTGCGGAATTGCCAGCAGTGCCAGTAGTTTTTCCGCATTAACGTTGGCTTTTGATCAATATTTAAAATCCCTTGGTACCAAAGTTCCCAGATTAGATTTGGCCCTACTTTCGAAAAAAGGCTCCGGCTCTTCTTGCCGATCTTTTTTTGGTCCTTGGACGTATTGGAAGGGGAATGAAGTCAGCCAAAGAAATTTTGCATTTGTACCAGGCTGGCATCAAGTAGTCATAGTTGATGCCAAAATTAAAAGTGTTACTTCAAGTGAGGCTCACCTTTTGGTTGCTTCCAGCAGCCATTTTACCGGCCGAATCGGCCGCGCAGAGAACCGTTTAGAAGAACTTTCTTCGCTATTGCGGGAACCCCTGACAAAGGGTGATAAATGGGATCGTACCTACAAAATTTGTTGGGATGAATTCATGGATATGCATCATCTTTTTCATACTGCAAAAGATCCCTTTTTTTATTGGTCAGAAAATACAATGACGTTACTTAAATTCATCACCGATTTTTGGAAGAAAAATGGTGATGGTCCGTTAGTTACTATGGACGCGGGTCCTAACTTACATTTTATTTATCGCAGTGATCAACAGGGTATAAAATCCGAAATTATAAAGGAACTGTCTGAATTATCACAAACAACAGGACAGTTCACGATTATAGAAACAGAATTTAATGCTGCCTTTTGAGTATAAAGTCACCGGAAAATGGATTTTAGCGGGAGAACATTCGGTACTGCGAGGTTGTCCGGCGCTAGTATTTCCCTTGAAGGCAAATTCCAATGATTTTACGTTTACGGCTGGACAAAGTCCTTTTCGGATCGAGGTCACTGGGTTGCTTAGCGAAGAAATTGAAATGTTACTAATGGGATTGTTTGAAAAGGCTTCCCAGTTTTTAGGATTCGAAAAAAATCGATTGCACGGCAAATTGACCATGAACAGTCGACTGCCATTAGGTGCTGGATTAGGCGCCTCGGCAACATTATGTGTAGGGGTTAGTGAAGTTTTTGTTCAGCTGGGACTATTGGCAAAAGATAAACAGTACGATTTTTCTAAAGACTTAGAAAATATATTTCATGGCGAAAGCAGCGGCATTGATGTCGCGATTGCCATGCATAAAAAGCCGATCTTTTTTCAGAAAAACGTACGCATTCGCTTTTTAGAAATTGAACATAAACCCAAACTTTATTTAAGTTATTCGGGAGAACAGGGATTTACTAAAACCTGTGTCGAGCAAGTAAAAAACTACCTGATAGAAGCTCCTTTGCAGGCGCAAAAAGTAGATGATCAAATGCGCCAGGCGGTAGAATTGTGTTTACGTTCATTCACGCCTTCGGAAAGAAATTCGACCGATAGAATGTCCGATTTGATAGCGGGAATTGATTTGGCTAGAAACTGTTTCGAGCAATGGGGATTAGTTACGGAAAAGATGTTTGACCACATGGCCAAATTAAAATCCGCCGGTGCACTAGCGGTGAAACCTACCGGATCTGGTAAAGGTGGATACTTGCTGAGTGTTTGGCTTGATGACCCACCACAAAGTTTAACTCCATTATTAACTTCTTGTTTCTAGGCCGGAGGCGAAAAGCCTAGCGAGCGCGGCCGGCCAGGCTTTGCTCGCGGGCTATTTATCGCACTGACTATCGTTATTAGGGGTCGCTTCCGGATTGACCGTTGGTTTAGGCGTTGTTGTGCTGGTTGGGCTAGGCGTGGGCGTAGGCAGAGGGACTTTGGTATCACGATATTGGGAAACATAGATACGACGGTTGTTAAGGCTTAAAGCATTGTTTGCACTGTTGGTGGAGCTTTCGGAAACTCCGCAAGGGACGCCGTTGCCGCAGGTGCTTATTTCGGGATTCGAGAATTTGCCTATTCGATTGGTATTATAGTTTCTGGCGTAAGCCATAACGGTCGCAAACTGTCCGTATACTCCATAACCAAAGGAATAAGAATAAATTCCATTTTTTGTCCCGGTCGGCTGATTTTCAGAAACACGGTCATGAATAGATCCCATATTATGACTTAGTTCGTGAACAAAAGTGTAATCCGAACAATAAGCACCATTGTTCGTACCGTCGTGAATGGTCGCATAACCCAGTGATTCCAAATTGCTTGATCCTGCTATCCACGCGCATCCACAAACCGTATTACTAGGACTTTCTGAAAAGTTTCTAACCATCATAACTAAGTCGGCGCCATACTGCGTGCGTAGGAAAGGGACATCGCTGATTGAAGAAATACTACCGGCGTTGTAGGTCATGTCGGTCAAAGTATCATCGATAGTTTTGGTGTCGGGATACTGAACCAATTTCGTGTGCACGACTCTTAGTTTTATAGCAATGTGACTGTCGAAAAACGCCTGGTTACCGGCATTGACCAAATAATTAATTCGATTCAAAGTGCCGTCAACGCCCAGACGGTTTACCATTCCTTGCGTGTATAAAATCATAATATCAATAATTGTTGGGCTACTCATGTCGACCGCGCCGCCCGTTGTTCCCATCTTCGTAGACGCAGAAATGTCTCCAGACATTACGCCACCCGAAGAAAAAGGGCGCGGACCTGGCACAGCATCTTCTTGCTGCACATCAAGTTCACTGAGGCCAGCTAATTTTGGATCAACCAACCAAAGTTCGTTGTTGTGTTGTTCAATTAACAAGTCACTTTTAGAAGTTAAAAATTTTCCACTTAATTGACCGTTTGATTCAGAAATGTTTAGTCGGTAATCGGTGCTTTGCCCGTCGATGTGGGCGCTTAAAAAGCGGCGGCCCTTTTCCATTTCGATGCGGTCTACAATCAAAGTTTCGGTTGATTCATCAGGAAGTTCAATCAGAACTTTCTGTCCGACTTTCATGTTGCTCCAATTATCGTAGTTCAATTCCAAAACAGAAGCACCGTCATTATAAGGCATTATTTTATGCAATAAACCACGATGAATTGTTTTTTGAGTAAGAATCTTTTTAGCGGGGCAAGACGCCGTCGTAATAGAGCTGGAATCGATCTTGATCATTTTAAATTGCTCGCTGCAATTATTGTAGAATGCGAACAGCAA
>JAYVAZ010000651.1:0-4634 GCA_043750675.1 Pseudobdellovibrionaceae bacterium
AGTCGTGATGCTTGGTTTTTGACCCGCAATGGTTACGCTGGTGACAACTACTTGGCCAAATTGAATGCTGCCATCATTATTATGAAAAATCCGAATTCCCTGGAATAGGTTTTAGTATAGATTTTATGGGAAGCCCGGCCTCGACACAGCTGGGCTTCTGTGTTGTAAGTTAGTTATGAAAAAAATCTTGTTGGTTTTATTAATATTATTTTCGCCTATTTTAAAAGCCGATGTAAAAAATGTGTCGCTATCCGGCTGGATACAGTTTTTTCGCCAATCCATTACTGATGAAATTTCCCTGCCTATCTCCTTAGGTCAAAAACAAAATTTAAATGTGGTTTTTGATTTAGATACTGAAGACGGTCTTTCTTTAAAAAAGGTATTTTCTTCCCACGTTTTTTTGGAACCAGATGAGACTAATCCAGAAAACTTAAAGATTAAAATCGAAGTTTATTATTTTAATCGCCCCGAAGGCCGGTATTTTTCTCAACAAGTATTTATTTATCGGCAGGATTGTTTAATCGCTAAGTGCACTTCCTATTTTCCGTTGCAGCAGAATTATTTGGTTCCAGGAGTTTGTTCAGGACGGGATGGGGAAAGTCTTTTCGGAACGGCATTGTTTAAGTAGAGCACCTCAGGTGCTACTTAAATAAAGCAGCTGAGGTGTTATTAAATAGCGCGCTTTAAGCGCCACAATAGAAGTGGGCTAGAGGTCATTCAGTTTATACAGTTGCGGCGGGCCGAAAAAGGCATCGAAACTTTTGCGTATAGTTACATAGTGACCGGCCCCGTAAACCACAGCTAATTTTTTGTACTTTTTCAACAGATCTTCAATCCTTGCCAAAGTATAATGATCACGAACTTTTGAAACCGAAGACGCCATTTTGTGAGTGTAAAGGTCGCCATCCTTACGCGGAGACATATCTTCATTGGAAACATTCGCATCTAATTCTTTACCAATCTTAGACCGATACCAAACTTTCACCTGCGTTACATCCGGACAAGTCAACAGCAAGAACATTTTGCAATAGTGAACCAAAAAGTTCGGCCCTTTTTTGTCCAACAATGTTTTTGGATTTTCGTTCTGACGAATCCATTGCGGAATCTGCCTAGCTAAATAAAAACTAACTATATCTTCATCGCTAAAACCATCCGCCTTCAAGCCTTTGTAGATATCCAAATGATCCGGCTCGCCCGCGAAAAAAGGAATGTGTTTTTCATCGGCGGTTAACGCCGCCAATCCACTTTCCCCTTCTTTAATAGATTTATCTTTTAGGCCCAGTTTTGATTCTTGAACATACCATTGGGGACTTTCTCCAGAAGAAAAAGGAATCGGTTCAATCAATAATACATTTATTTGAAACCGTTCAAACATTTTTTTTAACATCTTTAAGGTTGGACTCTCCAGATTTGTAGAGTGACTGGCCGCCAAATAGATTAGTTCGATTTCCCCTTTTTTATAATAAGCGATCCCTGGATCTTCACCGGGGAACTCGTTAAAAAGATCGGTGCCCCACTCGCGCACCAAAGACTGCTCTAATGCCGGTTTAGAAGCGCAATGAACCGTTAAAAGTAAAAGAGAAATAATTAAACAGAATTTCAAATTAGATAACTTTAACCAGCCACTTATGTGTATCCGGAAGTTCTCCGTATTGAATTGCGGTTAATTTATCATAAATTAAACGACCGTATTTAAATGGTTCTTTTTGTTCAGCCAGATTAATCGTTTTCTCACCACGGGTCAGTTCGCCAATAGGTGAAATAACCGCAGCTGTTCCGGTACCAAAGGCTTCGGTCAAAGTCCCCGCCTTGTAAGCCGTTTCCAATTCTGACCATTTGATAGTTCTTTCGTTTACTTTAATTCCGCTTTCCTTTAACAACTCGATGACACACGCACGAACGCCGCCAGCTAAAATGGTTCCATCCAAAGAGGGAGTATGGGCTTCGCCGTTTATGATAAAAAATACGTTCATCGTTCCGACTTCTTCAATGTGTTCATGATTTACATCTAACCAAAGAACCTGGGAGTACCCTTTTTGTTTCGCTTCAAAGGCTGCTTTCAAACTTCCGGCATAATTTGCAGCCGCTTTTGTTGCGCCCAATCCACCCGGCGCTGCCCGAACATATTTTTCTTCAACCCAGATTTTAACTGGACCGATGCCTTCTTTGTAATAACTAGAAACCGGTGACGCGATTATAAAAAAACGATATTCATCGCTGGGACGCACGCCTAAGAAGGCTTCAGTACCGATTAAAGTAGGGCGCAGATACAAACTACTGCCGCGATTTTGCGGGATCCAATCACGATCCTGTCGAACCATTTCGGTTATTCCGCCGATAAAAATTTTTTCGCTGGGCATTTCCATACATAAACGTTCCGCCCCGAATTTCATACGTTCATAATTGAATTGTGGTCGAAACAAAACCACATCACCATTCGTCTGACGGAAAACCTTCATTCCTTCAAACAGCGCTTGCCCGTAATGTAGGACACTGGCGCCGGGATCAATCTGAAAACTTCCATAAGGAACCACCTTAGGAGAATGCCAGCCCGCCTGACGAGTATAATCACAAACGAAAGCATGATCAGAAAAGTACTTTCCAAATCCAAGTTCGCCAGTAGGTTTAATTTTAGGGGTTCGCGTTTTTTCGATTGTTATTACGGGAGCAACATCCATACAGAAGTCATAACTCAAATGAAAGTGTTGGTAAACGCAAAATCAACAAATCTTATGTTCCATTTTACGTTGTTTGCCACAAAAGTAAGCCACATTTAAAAAATATGGGTTATTTCCACACCGTATTAAAAATGCCCCATTCGGATTTAATATAAGACAATTAAAACCCATATATTGAATACTCTTAACAAACGATGGACTTCATTCATGGATTCAATTTTGCAAATACTACCACTGTTATCACTTATTTCAAGGAGATGAAATGGCAATATTACTTCCCCCCTTACCGTTCCACTTCGACGAACTGGAACCTTTTATTTCTGCAGAAACGGTTTCTCTACATTATCAGAAGCACCACGGTGGTTATGTAAATAAACTGAATGAACTTATTAAAAACAGCTCTTATAAAAACACAGACCTGGAAGAAATCATTTTAACATCTTGGAAAAGTTCAGACGAAATTGATAAAAAGATTTTTAATAACGCCAGTCAAACCTGGAATCATTCTTTTTACTGGAAATGTCTCAGCACAAGCCCGCACCAGACACCCAGCCCTTCGTTTATCAAAATTCTGGCAAAAAATTATGGCAGTAAAGATGTCTTTACCGAATTATTTACGCAGGAATGCAACGAACTGTTTGGATCTGGTTGGGTTTGGTTGGTCAAAGATGAGCTAAACCAGAGTTTAGAAATTGTAAGCACTCAAAATGCCGAAAGTCCTTTGACCCTTGGTCTAAAACCTTTGTTGGTTTGTGATATCTGGGAACATGCTTATTATGTTGATTACAAAAATGAACGCAAAAATTATACGAAAAACTTTTGGTCCTTAGTGAACTGGGAATTTGTAGAAAGCCAGTTCTTTGTTGATGAATTGCCTTTACATGCTATTCCGCTGGAAAAATTACCGGCCAATAAAATTAACCAAACTAGTCGAAACTTAAACGCTCACTAACTCGGAGGTCCTTTATGGAAATCACAGAAAAATCAGTATTTGGAGTCTTTCAAAAAGCGTCCGAGGCAAAAGCCGCTCAAGCAAAACTAAACGAAGAAGGACTAAGAACAAACATTACAGTTCAGCCGCCGGATATAGAGGCGCTACAGAACGACAACCAACAAAAACAAGTATTACTTAAACCGTTTACAGTTTTTGGCGCAATCATCGGCGCCATCCTGTTTACAGTTGTCGGAATAATGATAAACTTAAACGTACTTACGTTTTCGACATCACCAGAAAGCGCTCCGGTTTCGAATCAGTTAGCCATACAAATTTTTTGTTTGATTGGTGGAGTGATTTTAGGAGCTGCAGCTGGTGCCTTGGTAGGAAACGGGACTCCCCCGCCGGCAAAAAAACGCTATTCCAATTATTTGGAGGCAGGACAAATACTTATGTCTGTACCCGTGTCTGATCCTGCAGGAAACCAAATCGCCCGCGAAACCTTGGACCGCACTGGGGCTAGCGACGTGAAAGCATTAAATCGCAACGATAAGTTGACCGATCATTTGGTTTAAAATTTTAACCAATTGGAAAAGCAAAAGGCCCACGGTTCTTTGGGCCATTTTGTATCAATCGCCAGTCCCTCCCCATTCATAACCGTAGCGACTTTAATTCGTACCGCAAACGAAAAGACTGAAAATGCATACAAAGCTTAAGAGAACATCGCTTCTGTCTAACTTTTTAACGATTTTTTAAATGACAGCAATTCGAAAAATGATAGCCTCATTCTATGAAAACAATTCTTTTATTTATTTTGTTATTTTCGGTTCCATTATTTGCCCAGATTGATGTTAATTGCTGGGATGGCAGTTGTTTGCAAAGGGGTTGGACTTGGAAGAACTATGGGACTGGCCAGTCGATAGATTACGGATGTTACCGAGATGGTTGCGAGACTTCAGGATGGATCATAGGAAATTTAACCCGCAAGTCCTATACTCAGTGTAAGGATCAGAACTGTTTTA
>JAYVAZ010000652.1:0-4452 GCA_043750675.1 Pseudobdellovibrionaceae bacterium
CGCGTTAAGAAACAAAGGGTGCTGTAAATGCGCTTCGGAAGGCATTTCAGAGTTAATTTGTTGAGTTTGCATAATTTTCCTTTACCACATAGGGAGATTTAAATATCTGGACATGTTAATGAAATTTAAGTGCTACGTCGAGTAAAGTTGCGATGGGTTATTTACTCTAGAAGAGTGCAGACAACTATTCATTGGCAATATGCGCCATTTCTCTTACAATCAGGCCGTGTTTACCAAAACCAGTTTTTCTTTCTTATTTCTTTTCAGTTCGATCCTAATCGGGTTGAAGCCCAGTTTTACTTTGGCCAGTTCTGCTCGGTTTTTGAATAATGATTCGCGGATAGAATTTTTGGACAAAAAACAGATTAAGTCGCAGGGCCAATATCCTTTCGCGGCGTCTTGGTTTTTAACCAATGAAAAATTGAAATACTCGCAAAAAGGCGAAAGACAGTACACGTTTTCCATCGACTGCCAAATCGATAAGCAGAAATTTCAAGAACCCAAAGACTACGTTGATTTTTGGCAGCGCTGTGAAAACCAGGTGAAGTTAGTTAGTAGCTGGGCCATTACCCATTCTTTAAAAACTTTGATGTTGAAATTGCAATTAATGGATAACCCCTGGGCCGAGCCCGTCCTATTTCATTTGGATGGTGGCCAAAAAGTTCAGGGCCTCCTTGCGATGAAGCCCGATTCAATCCCGCGGCCGTTGGTGATTTTGCGTTTGGGTATTTTTGGAAGTTCTACCGAAATGCAGGCCGAAAAATTTTTATTTATGCAGTTGTTTGAAGAGTAACCGTTTCATCTTCTGATTTTAGAAAGTCTGTCGGGGGCTGATGCCTCTTCGCACAATAATGCGCCTCTAATCGGCGGGGTTGTTGAAGGATTGCAACATTTAGAAGTAGCTAGGGCGCTGATGAATTCGGGAAACCCTCTTTCAAAAAAAATTCAAAGTTTACACTTGGCCGGAATCAGTTTGGGTGGAAACGGAGTTTTGTTCGCTGCCGAAATGCAAGCCGTGCAAAAATTAAAATATTTTTCTAGTTTCGTTGGTTATTGTCCGGTGGTGAATTTAGCCGAAACTTTGGCTTTTCATCAAGGGCAGCGTATTTCCCTAGCAGGAATGAATTGGTGGGCCAGCTATCGTCTAAAAAATTGGTCAAATAAAATTAAATTCAATCGCTCCGAAGGATTTATCAATGGTCTTTTTGAAAAAGTAGAAAGTTCCTACCAAGACTGGATAAAGAATTCCAATCAAAAATTTTTAAAATTTCCCGAAGGTTATCATAAAGACTCCTATTGGTCGGCCCAACAAATTAGAGATTACATCCCTTTGGTCAATTCTCCTTTTTTAGTTATTGCGACTGAAAAAGATCCGATTGTGCCTTTTAATATAAACGCAAAGATATTTGAAAATCGGAACAATATCACTTTGTTGAAACTAAAAGAGGGTTTTCATTGTACCCTTCCCGCCGCTTATGACTGGTACACTATGGGACAGTTAACTCAAAATTTTATTTTGAATCAATCGCCGGGTTTTTCTTTAACCACCAAAACCCAAAGTTTTAATATTAGTCGCCAGACTTCGGCTTTTAGCAAATCGTTAAATAAAAGTGATTGGAGTTTAAGATTTGCCAGGTCAGAAGGGCAAATATACGTAGAAGTGCAACCTATAGAAAACTTATCGCAAAAATTAGCCCGTAAAGTAATCGAGTTCGTTTGGTACAAAGAACCGACTTTAGTTTATAAACTTCCGATCACGGATTTTTTTCCTTATGGAATAACTGGGTCGTCGACAGCATCGGATAAAAATGCGGACTTGGATGCATTTAATCATAGTGTCAACGAGTCCTGGGAAAATGAAGCCGGTCAGAATATGTGGGAACGTTGGTTGAATCATAATATTTCTTGGGAAATCAACGATGCCAGCTTGACCCTGTCCTGGCCAGTCGCAACTAACCCGCAAAATAAAAGATGATTTTCGTTTGCTAAGTATGGGAAACTTTTTATAGGAAGTCTTGTGACTGGGAAACCAAACGCGAGCGAGATAAAGACTAGCAAAAATAAAGGAATTTAAATGAAGAGAATTATTCAATCGTTAGTTTTGGCCTCTGTTTTTTTCTTGATAGGTCCTTCAGCTGTTTTAGCCGACAGCAATCAGGTCATTCAGATGACCGGCGAATATTTTTATTTAAATCATTATAAAATTGTGCAGAAGAAAATTAAAGAAATGGTTTACACTTTAAGTGCCGAAGGTAAACAACATATGTCTGACCTAAAGTCCGAAGGTTACACCTGTGTGCATAAAATGAATTCGATTTACGAGTGCAGCCTTTTTGCGGCTCCAGAAGAAAAAAATGAAAAAATTGAAGACATTTTAGATTTAGAATTCAGCAAACGTTCGTTAAATTTTGCAAAAATGGAATTAGGAATTGAACAAACAAATGATTCTGAATATTTACAAGAATTTACAATCAGCGGTAATCTTACTTTCGGTGACTTTTCAGTCAATCAATACGGTTACCAAATTTTAAAAGACAGTTTACACAAAATTTCCTTTGTTAATCCGGCTACCAGCGATAAGTATTATTTTAACATCGTTGATACGAATATCTTACAAGTTCCGAAGTTGATTACTTTTCAAAAGGACAATATCAGCACCACTTATTTTGTATTGGTCGACTATGAACACCAATGCTGCCCGATCAACGATTAGGTTTCTTTTAGCCAATATCTGCGTTGCTTCCTCGATTCACTTGTGCGGCCTACAGGAGTAGGCCTCCGCGTTCTTCTTCGTCGCGCCTTGATATTGACTAAAATAAATCCTAATCATTCAAGTGGGTCGCGCATTGATCTTAATGGAAATTAAGAATTAATCGTGCGGCTCTGTGCTTCGTCGGTGCCTTTGTTTTGCAAGGCGACACCACCTAGTGGTGTTGCTATGCGCAGTCATTCAATCAGCAAGATCTAAGTTTCGCTCTGATTTGCATTTTAAGCCTAGGCTAAGTAGCCCTACGATTTTTTTTGGTCGGTAAAAAAAATTAAATTTGTGATTTGAAAAATTCGGAAGTTTGCGCCAACTGCTGAATGTAGGGCGCAATATCAATCTGCTTTTCCGCAGGTAAATGTTTCAGCAAATAAATGTGATCATCGGGAACATAACGAAACGTTAGATTAATTCGACGGGTAACATAGTCGCCAGTATGGTAGTCATTAAATACCGTTCCCTTGTCTTCGACCCGTTGGACGCGATGGAAAAGTTGTTTTTTGTATCTGTCGCCACCAAAAATTTGTAACGAACTGTCTTCTAGCCACTGCTGTTGCACGACTTGGCTTTGGCTGTGTTTGCCATCACTTTTCACAAATTGCAAAAGGGCTTTTTCGCCAAAGGATAACGAAGCCACGGGACCTGGTTCAAAATCTTTGTGTTCGCCGACTCGGGCAAAGTCGACTTTTTTGCCGTCGATCAGTTTGTGTCCATAATAGTTGACCAAACAGGTGTTTAATTTCCAAAAACGCGGGACATCTTTTTCTAAGAACTGATTGCGTACTTTTGATTCGATTTCATTGACCAGTTTTTGCATGGTAGGGGGAAAGGCTTCGGCTTTAACGCAACGATTTTCGATACCCTTAGGTGGGTGGTAATAATTTAAACAGGCAAACTGCCAATTTCCTAACCAATACACCGGTCGCAACAGCCAACGATTGGTTTGTCCTTCTGGTGGGGGATTGCTTTTCGAGTAACGCTCTTCCCAAATCGGGCAAAACTGTTTTAGTTCATCTAAAAGAACTTTTCTTTCGCCTTTGGAGACAAAGTTCTCCTGATAAATATGCGCTTGGCTAAAACGGTCTTGCGGTCTTTTTGACATGCTAGTGGTTTATATGTTTAAGTAAGCTTATGTCAAAAATGAATTTAAATATTCCAACGATTACAATGGGCGCGGCTGAAAAGCAGCAATTGGTAGACTCTGTCGCTAAATTCTCTGGTAAAAAAATCATGATCATCGGTGATGTTGGGGTTGATGAATACATAATGGGCGAAGTTCGTAGAATCAGTCCTGAAGCCCCGGTTCCGGTGGTTGAGGTTGAAAGCGAAGATTCGCGATTAGGTCTTTCGGCCAATGTCGCCCAGAACGTAAAAAGTTTAGGTGGGGATCCGTTATTAATTTCCGTAGTGGGTACCGATGCCGGTTCTGAAATTTTGCACGGCCTTCTAAAGAAAAGCGATGTGGGAGGTCAGCACTTGATTGCTGATTCTACTAGGCCGACGACACGTAAGGCTCGGGTTATGGCGAAACATCATCATATGCTTCGGGTAGATTACGGAGTCCGCAGTAACCTAAGTGCCGAATGTGAAAAAAAGGTTTTAGCCAAGATTCAGGAGCAAATTCCTAATGTCGAAGCTGTCATTTTAGAAGACTATGCTAAGGGCGTTTTTTCCAAAACCGTTCTGTC
>JAYVAZ010000653.1:0-4711 GCA_043750675.1 Pseudobdellovibrionaceae bacterium
CCGAAATTTTTACTGACAACAGCTTCAACCATATCTTGGAAGGAACTTTGACCTTTCTGAACGAAAAAATCAAAAGGTTATCCATACAAATGGAATTAGATTTGGCCGAAGAAAATGTTTTTTACAGTCAAGCCGTACACATGTCGCATGTTTTATTTCATTTAATTAACAATGCCATTGAGGCCGTAACCAACAGAGAGTTGCGGAAAATTAAAATTCACACTTATTCAGAAAATGATCAGTTTGTTTTTTCCTTAGAAGATTCGGGATTAGGAGTAAGTCACTTAATACAAAATAGAATTTTTGAACCCTTCTTCACAACCAAAGAAATTGGAAAAGGTTCGGGATTAGGTTTATCGATCGCTAAAGGAATTATTGAAAGCCACAAAGGTATTTTATTCGTTGATCCAGAAAACAACCGGAAGTTAGTTTTTAAAGTACCTATGCATTTAGTTTACGCTAGTCCTTAATAACCAGGTCATCCGAAATCAAATTCAATTTCGAAGGATCTGCCGGTAATTTATCTTTCAGATAAAGTTCTATTAAATTTAATGCTTCGATAAAACAATGGTCTACCGTCGAGGTCTTTAATCCTTTAGAAAGGGCCCGTTTAATTTGTTCTACTTCATTTTCACTTAATTTACTTTTGATTGCGATATCAGAGAAAATGGCAGATCTTCGTTCCATTAAGGACACAAACAACAATGTGACATTTCTTTTTACTGTTGAATTTAATAGCCCTTTGTAAAATTCCAATTCGGCGCGATTTTTGACTTGAATCTCTTCATCCAGATCCGCAGTAAAAAGACGCTGCGCCCAGGGTATTGTCGAAATGATCCGACTTAAAAAATAGGCCATAACCAGACTGGCTCCGAAGACAAAAGTTTCCTGCACGGGGCTTAGCCAAATATGCGCCTGCAAATCTAAAAAAATAAATGCAGCCGCAAAGAATAAAAATAAGATCAATGAAACGTGTCTTGTAACCGAAGAACTGGCCACAATCATAGGGACTATTTCGATATCGACCGAACGTTCGACTTGTCTTAATTTTTGTACAATTCTATTTTGCTGTTCTTCTGATAGTATTATTTTATGCATTTTTCACCTACTTACCATGACCCCGAAGATCCGCCACCGGCCGAACCACCACCGCCGCCAGACCAACCGCCGCCGCCGCCGCCCCAAGAGCTACCTCCGCCGGACCAACCCGAGCCGCCTCGACGATAGCCGCCGCCGCGTCCACCAAACCTGTTGAAAAACAGAATTATTAGAAAACTAATAATGAAAATGAATAGCTGTCCCTTAGAACGCCCACCCGACTCCGACTGCGTTTTCAAGTTTTCCGGCAAGGGCTCTTTATTGATGTAGGACATGATCGCTTCTACCCCGGCACGAACTCCCGTGTCGTAATCTTTGTCCTTAAAATAAGGAATCACTACATCAGAAATAATTCGTTTCGCGTAGATATCAGGTAAATCCCCTTCGAATCCGCGGCCGACTTCGATACGAAGTTTTCGTTGGTTGGGCGCAATTAAAAATAAAATCCCATTATCGACTTTTTCTTTACCTAACTTCCATGCATCATAAACCTTTATGGCGACGGGTTCGATCTCTTCATCTTCTAACGAAGAAACAATCAGTACCTGTACTTGCGCACCTGTCGTTTGGTAAAGATTCATTATCTTACTTTGAATGTCCTGACGGGTGCTTTCACTGAGAATACCGACTTGGTCAACGATAGGCCCAGACAAAGCCGGAACTTTAAACTCGGCAAACACCGGGCAGGCAAAAAGAAATAAAAATAGAAAGCGAGGTAATGCGGAAAGCATTAAAGCTTAACTTCTGGAGCTTTCTCCGCGCGTTCTTTTTCATCAGCACCCAATTCCCACTGTGCCATTTTTTCATGATGATAAAACATTGAGTTCGTCCATGATGTTGGTGGCACGGCCACTAAATTATTAAACTCTTTTACCGACTGAATATAACGCTGACGTGCGACCGTAATGCGATTTTCTGTTCCTTCTAACTGCGCCTGCAAATCGCGGAAACTCGTATCGGCTTTTAGATTAGGATAATTTTCAGTGATCATCATTAATCGACCCAAAGCCTGAGACAATTGTCCTTGCGCCCTAGAAAATTCAGCTAATTTTTCAGCCGACATTTTGGTTGGGTCAATAGTGACTTGGCTGGCCTTGGCACGGGCTTCGACAACGCCTTCTAGAGTTTCTTTTTCATGGGTCGCGTATCCCTTAACAACATTAACTAAATTTGGAATTAAATCCAAACGTCTTTTGTACTGATTACTAATTTCCGCTAATGAAGCATCCACATCATTTTTCGCCTGCGGAATGGATTGAACACCACACGCCGACAATGAAAGAGCAAAAAACACTAATACTATTTTTTTATAAATATCCAACATAAATTCTCCTTAAGAACAAAGTTCTAATCCGTCGGTAAGATATACCTGCTTTTGCCGGTATCGACAAGAAAATCAGACTCTTTGCCCTAGTTCTTTAAGTAGTTCAAAAGATGGACAATTCTTTGCCTAACTATTTCGGATTTATAGACACCTACCGACAAAGCCGAAGAACTACCTGAATGAGCCGCCGTCCAATGCAGGATGATAAAATCACTTTCACCATTGCGAAATGCAATCCAGGCTTTCTGTGATGCCTTAAGTTTTTTTTGCTCGTCTTTAGGCAACTTTTTAAGCAAGTCTTTAAAAGCTTTGTTAAGTTCCTCATCTAAAAATAAATAATAAGCATTATATAGACCCGAAATTTCCGCTGCTGCCGCGCCGGCTCGGTTCGCAATATTTTGCTCAAATGGTTTAGCCCGAAAGTTAAACTGGCCAACGTAATCGGGCAAATCAGGATTATCAATAGCAAAACTGAACGGCGCAAATAGAAAAAAACATACAAAAATAACTTTGTTCATGACTGACTCCCTAGATATCAAAACAATTATTCTACAAATCCACAAAAGCTTTTTTCTGATTTCGAAAGATTCAATTTAGAATGATCTTCAAAATCAGATTTAATATTCAAAGTGACCAGTGCCGGATCTTCTTCCAAAATCGTCTCAATATAACGTTTAAAATTAGTAGAAACACATTGGACTAAACGGGGTGTGCCCATGTAAAAGCGGCAATGTAAATCCGAGATCAATTCCTTATCTACAATGCCCGCAACGTTAGATCCCACCTCGGGTTGAAAATCGATCGCCAATTTGAATAACGAGCCATTGGGAACTAAAGAAACCGATTTATAGATACCACCGCTGTCGCGATCATCTTGGACGCATTTCCAAAATACAGCTTCATCAGCCTGTGCGACCAAAGAAGTTAAACAAATGATCAAGAAAGTAAAGATACGATGCATGAAGCCTCCACAAAAAACACTAAAGAATTCTTTCATCGATGTGTCCTTTGAGCAACAAAAATGAGATATCGCGAGTCATCACTTGTCTAATAGAGAATGTTGGAGTCCTTATAGAAATATGAAAAAGTTAATTTTAATTTCCTTAACAATTGTTTTCCCTCTGACTCTTCTTTTATCAGGCTGTATGACGACGGCAGAAAAAGCCTATGAAGCGCTTAGCAAGGACGAAATCGACAAAGGCCTTTCATTAGCAAATCAAGCCATTGCGGAACGAGCCGACCGGCCCGAAAATCAAGAAGTTTTAAAGCAGGCGCGGACCAAATGGATTAATCGAAAATTAATTGATGTCAGACTATTTCGACTTTCCGAAAACCATGTTCAAAGCGAAGCCGTCTTATTACAAGTGGTTAAAAACCAATCAGATTGGCAAGTATTTCCAACCGGCGCTGCCTTTTCTACCCAAGCGGAAGAGTTAAAACTATTCGATGAACGGTTAACCGCACAAATGATGAACAGCCTTGAGGAAGAAAAACCGGTGCTGACCTACAGCCAAATTAAAAAGGCGAAAGAGCAGTATGGTTTTTATTTAAATAAGGATTATTCCAAAATCTATGACTCAGCAAAAAAAATAGCCGAAAAACAATGTTTGGAAAAATCAAAGTCATTAACGAAATCTGACTATTATCAAATTTGGCTGTGGAAAAAGAATTGCTCGTTGTTTAATATAAATTCTCCTTTTGCGAAAGCATTAAATCCGGTGAAATTATTTAATCGTTTAGCGGTTACAACTCCTGATTCTTTAAGTACCGAGGATGATTTTGATAAAATTAAAAAACAAATTGATGACAGTCTAAATTCAAGTTTTAAAAAATCAAAGTGGTTCGATGAAAATTCATCACAGAATTTAGAGTTGAAGATCGATGGCACTCTAAATAATTTAATTACTCAACAGCCGGTAAAAAGAAATCAGGACTACACGGTAAGTGTGCCTTATGAATATGAAGAAGTGCAGCCCAAACAAAATCGCAGCTCCGTAGGAAGTTTCTTCCACCTATTAGATACGATCAATACTCCGACCCGGGAACGGGAAAACGGGGATGGCACCATTACGATTACTAAAACAGGCTATCGCGAAGAACCTAGAATTTACTATTATAAGGCCACCGAATTTCGCCAGCTTATTAAATTAGATTGGATAGTCCATCTTTCCCTAGAAAAAAAGGCTGTCGATATTCCCTTTAAGGATCTCTATGAACAGACCAGCGATGAGCATAATGAAAACCAGCCACTGATGTCTTTGTTTCCGAAAAAAAGAATTACTATTAAAA
>JAYVAZ010000654.1:0-6247 GCA_043750675.1 Pseudobdellovibrionaceae bacterium
CAAACGCAATTTTTCCCTCTTCTGCATCTTTAACAATCAAATCCTTAGCCTCTGCCGTTGAAAGAACTTTTCCTATGCTATAGGCCATCACTCCATTAAATGTTAGGTCCGCAGTATCCCTTGGAAAACCTAAAATAATAATTTCCTCTCCAACAATAGGATCGGCACTGGTGGGAGTTGTTAGGGTCAGCATTTGTGGATCAAAAATATCTAAAGGATTTGTTTCAATAGTTCCGTCACCGATTTGCTCTGGCGCTAAAAGCCTTTGAGTCATTACTGCGACCACAAAGTCATTCTTGGGTTGTATATTGGCATATTGGTTTTGATATTCATCTTTGGCTAGCGTTTGAGTAAAAAGCCGAAAGGTTTGATTCCGAAAAGGCAAAACATCGGTCGCCTCTCTATTGCTTTGAAAAACAAAAAGTTCCGGCTGGGAATATTCGTCTAACGATGGTGGGCCGAAATATCCTTCTATAGAATTTCCAGGTGATGCCGGAAAATCTCCTAGTACATGTCTGGCCGTAAGCAATAACCCGGTCTTAGCTTGAGTCTTCCTTGACCAAACGGCGCCGCTGGCAAAATGGATTCGAGCAACCCGACCGTAAACGGATTTAACCCAGGAGTAGCAAGGATCTCCCCCATTATTACTTTTTAAAATCTCCGGAACCGAAGCCAGATCGGTGGTTTTGCATTCAAGCTGCGCAAAGCCGATTGATCCAAAAATGAGGACAGCACCCATAATCCAATACTTTTTTATCAAAAACATACCATCCCCGATTCTGTAAATTATCACTTTCGCAACTGCTGCAGAGTAAAGGAGGGTAGGGAGAAAATCTAGAACAAAATGCCAATCGACATTAATGATGAAGGATGACTTTGAATAATTTTTTAATGAAAGCCCACAAAAAAAATTAGATTAGAATGCGGATTGTGTGGATTCAAATTCAGATCTGCGCGGAAGATAAAGACCCATGTTTAGGTCTTCCAAAGTTTCGAATACTTTAAAGGAACTTAACCCAATAAAAATTTCGATTTGACGGCGAATAGAATGGGCAGGATTTAACAGAACCAAATCGCCCTGAACTGTACGTAAACCCGTACTAAAGCTTAATAACCAACGCAAAAAGGCCAAACTGATGAAATCAGCCTTGGACAGATCAACGGCAATTTTACATTCCGACGATTTTCTTAGGTCTTCGAAGACTTGGATGGTTTTTTTGTCGTTAAAAGCGTCAACGCGACCATCAATAAAAACTAAAGTCCACTGATCTATCTTTGATGTACTGATTTTCAAGCTCATTAACCTTAAGATTGCTCAAGTGTAGAGCATAGTCAATGGACCGGCAGAAATTTTGTCGACGCAGAACTTTCTTAACAAAAAAATTACATTAGAATTTGTCAAAATCTAGGTCTATCTGATAATTTTTACACCGAAATCAATCTCTCAAAAATCAGGGCAGGTCTAAGTATGAAGGGTTTAAAGATTTTCGCCGGGAACTCGAATAAAGTTCTAGCTCGAAAAATCGCAGAAAGCGCCGGAATAGAATTGGGCTTTTGTCAGTTGAACTCTTTTGCCGATGGAGAAATCCAAGCGGAAATTCACGAAAGCGTACGCGGACGCGATATTTTCTTGATCCAAAGCACCTGTCCGCCGGCCAATCAAAACTACATGGAATTATTTATTTTGATGGACGCCCTAAGAAGGGCTTCGGCAAAGTCGATTACGGCAGTAATCCCGTATTACGGTTATGCCCGCCAAGATCGTAAAGTGGCGCCGCGAGCACCGATCTCGGCAAAACTAATGGCTGACCTGTTAACCACGGCCGGAGCCAACCGGGTGGTGTCTGTAGATTTACATGCCGCACAAATTCAAGGTTTCTTTAATGTTCCCGTAGATCATCTTTTTGCCATTCCAACCTTGGCACGAGCTTGGCGCGAAAACCAAGGTACAGGCACTGATTTCGTAGCGGTAAGTCCCGATGCTGGCGGTGTAGAACGCTGTCGCGCCTTTGCGAAACGAATAGATTGTCCCATTGCCATAATCGACAAACGCCGTTCTGGTCCAAATGAAGCCAAAGCCTATCATTTGATCGGCGATGTTACTGGAAAAACGGCAATTATTATAGACGACATGATAGATACTGCAGGAACTCTCACACAAGCAGTTGACAGCCTTTATAAAAATGGTGCAAAAAGGGTGTTCGCCGTTGCAACGCACCCAGTATTGTCTGGCCCAGCAATCACTCGATTGACTGAAAGCCCGATAGAAAAAGTGTGGGTAACTGATACGATTCCTTTGACTGAATCCGCGATAAAATGCGGAAAGTTCGAGGTAGTTTCGGTGGCCAATTTACTTGCGGAAGCAATTAAACGAATCCACGGCAACGATTCTGTCAGTGAACTTTTTGACTAGATAGAATCTAATTTTAGAAAAGAATAAATGGAGTAATTATGAGTACACAAAGAATCGAATTAACTGTTGAGCCTAGAGAAACCGGAAAAGCAAACAGCCGTGCTTTACGAATGAAAAGAATGGTTCCAGCCGTTGTATACGGCGCTACCGAAAACAAAAATGTTTTTATCGATGAGCGATTCATCACTAAATACAACGTACAGGCTTTTGAAAATGCTTTGTTCAATTTGAAAAGCCAAGATTCAAAATTAAATAACATCGTTGTTCTTATGAAAGAAGTTGTTGTTCAACCTTTAACAAGAAGACCACAACACGTTGATCTTTTTGCTTTAGATCTTAAGAAAACAGTTCGTATCTCTGTTGAGATTACATTAACTGGTAAACCTATAGGTATCGCTGAAGGCGGTCTATTAAACGTTGTTAACAGAACAATCGAAGTTGAGTGTTTACCAACTCAAATCCCAGAAAAAATTACTGCAGATATTTCTAACTTGGGTGTTGGAGATGCATTACACGTTTCTGATTTACAAATTCCAGATGGTGTTAAAGTTCTTTCTACGCCAGATACAACTATTGCGGTTGTTAATCTGTTTGTTGAAGAAGCAGCAGCAGCTCCTACAGTGGCAGCTACTGATGCAGCGGCGGCTCCAGCAGCTGGTGCAGCGGCTCCGGCAGCGGCAGCAGGCGCGAAAGCAGCGGCTCCAGCAGCAGCAGCGGGCGCTAAAGCTCCAGCAGCTAAAGCTCCAGCAGCTAAAGCACCTGCAGCTAAAAAATAGTTTACAAAAATACTTTAATGTTTATAAAAAAGCAGCTGACTTAGGCTGCTTTTTTTTTAATGCCGACAAAGGGAGATAGACTGGTTTAAAAACCAATCTTAAATAAGTATGTGGTTAATCGTAGGGCTAGGTAATCCCGGCACAAAGTATCAAGTCACCAGGCATAATGTCGGCTTCACAGCGGTGGATTTTTTTGCCCGCGGTTATGAAAGTGGTCCCTGGAAAGAAGAACACCAAGCCTTAACAACTCGAGTAAAAATGAACGAGGAGTTAATTTTATTGGCAAAACCACAGACTTTTATGAATCTTTCAGGCGAATCAGTCAAAGCTTTAATGACATTCTACAAAATTTCTATCGATAAACTTTTAGTGCTGCATGATGAAATCGAAATCGGGTTTGGTTTGACACGTTTTCATAAAAACCGTGGACACGGTGGTCACAATGGAATTCGTAATATCAGTGAAAAGCTTGGCCCTGACTATACTCGTTTAAAATTAGGTGTTGGCCGCCCAGCAATTCCCGAAATGTCCGTTGCCGATTATGTGTTACAAAAGTTTTCTGAAGATGAAATGAATCGAATACCCGATTTTATGAATCGTGCGGGCGATGCCATCGAATACTACATTGTTAATGGACTACAAAAAGCCAGCTCCCAGTACAATCAGTAGCGCGCGCAATTATCAGAACGTGGTGAGAACCTGCCGAAAATCACTGATCTCTCAGGGCTAGACAAAACTGTGTATCAGTGACAATACTATATATTCTTTAAAAAGGAGCCACCCATGGCATTACAAGTTGGAATTGTTGGTTTACCAAACGTAGGAAAAAGCACCTTGTTTAATGCTTTAACTTCAGCAAAAGCCGAAGCCGCCAACTATCCTTTTTGCACGATAGACCCTAATGTTGGAGTCGTGACTGTACCTGATCCGCGTTTAGACAAAATTACTGACTTTATCAAACCGCAAAGTGTTGTCCCGACTGCAATGGAATTCGTTGATATCGCGGGAATCGTAAAAGGCGCCAGCCAGGGTGAAGGATTGGGAAATCAATTCTTAACTCATATTCGAAATACTGATGCTATCGTGCACGTAGTTCGTTGTTTTGATGATCCAAATATTATTCACGTTTCGGGTTCAGTAGATCCCCTACGTGACATGGAAATAATCAATACCGAATTGATGTTGGCGGATTTGGATTCAGTAGAAAAGCGATTTAAAAAGAACGAAAAAATCGCAAAAAATTCGACCGATAAAAAAATTAAAATGGACTTTGAAGTTACAAAAAAAGTCCTAGAGGCTTTGGGTAAAGGTCTTCCGGCTAGATCGGTTGTTTTGGATGAATTAGAAAAACCTTACCTTTACGAACTTCACCTGTTAACAGCAAAACCAGTTCTTTACGCTTGTAATGTCAACGATACTGATTTTTCAGCCGGGGGAAACGATTGGACTAAATCGGTTTTTAAACGCGCCGAAGAAGAAGGCAACATGGCCATCCTTATTTGCTCGGCGATGGAAGCCGAAATTGCGCAATTGCCAAAAGAAGAACAAAAAGAATTCTTGGCTAGTTTAGGCGCTACGGAACCAGGACTAAACCGTCTCATTTTTGAAGCCTACAAGTTGTTAGGTCTACAAACCTATTTTACTGCGGGCGAAAAAGAAGTTCGTGCTTGGACGATTAAACATGGAACCAAGGCCCCACAAGCGGCGGCGGTAATTCATACTGACTTCGAAAGAGGTTTTATCCGTGCCGAGACCTATCACTGCGAAGACTTATTCAAATTTAAATCAGAAGCTGCAGTCAAAGAGGCCGGTAAATACCGGGTCGAGGGAAAAGAATACTTAGTGAAAGACGGCGACATCCTATTTTTTAGATTTAACGTTTAACACGTAAAAATTGACTAAATAGCTGACGAAAAAAACGTAAAGCATTGGAAAAAATACCAAGTGCGGGTAGATGGCGATACTTCGCCATCCCTCCTGAAACAGAACTCCCAAAGTATAATTCGGCGATTGAATACCAAATCCTAAAAAACTAAAAGTGCTTTCGTATAATAAAAAATACGGAACCTTTGAAAAAGTATAAACCAAAACATCTCTGCTGATTTGTGGCCAAAGATGTTTGTGCAAAATTCCAAAATGAGACCGTCCAATGGCGCGCGCGCCTTCAATATACGACTTTTCATTTTCGTTTAAAACCTGCAAACGGACAAATTGTGCAATTCCTATCCAGGAAAAAAATCCGACCACTAGGACGAAATGAAAATGTTTCGAATAGGCTGACTCATTAAAATATTTATTTAGGTAAAAAAGAATAAACGTAATAATAAAAAAATCCGGCAACGCCTGAAAAAATAAAATAAATCGGGAGAATAACCTTTTTTGCAACGGCCGTCCGCTGGCGCTCATAAATCCAAAAAACATACCTAAAATCAAACTGATCAACAAAGATAAAAAAGCAATAAACAACGAATTCCTAAAACCAACCAAAGACTTTGCGAATAGATCCCTACCCAACGAGTCCGTCCCAAACCAATTAACCCAACTAGGAGTCAGGAAAGCCAGCTCGGGATTCATGTCACCGAGTTTACCTTCAAACAAAAAGCTTAGACCTAGCAACACCAAAACAAAACCTAAAATAAAAATAGAAAGTTTTTTAGACTTCATTAGCTAAAATCGTCTCTGGATTTAAATAATTAAGAAGGCTGGTTTGCAAGAAAAAGAAAGCCGCATAAACAATACTATAAAATCCGCACAGGAATAAAATCAGATTATGATCGCGACTTAATAAAGCGTTCAAAAACAAAGACCCAACTCCGTTTATGGAAAAAATAATTTCCAATAACAAAGACCCGGAAATCAAACTTAATAAAAAGGAAAGAAATAAATAAATGCACGGGTACAAAGAATTTTTCATGGCCCATAGAAACTGGATTCTATGTTCCGAAAATCCAAACGATCGATGCAGGTCAGAATATTTTTTGCGACTTTCTTCCTGGAGATGTTTTTGAAAAAAAACAATTAACTGTATGCTGGGCTTAAACGCTAACAAAAAAACTGG
>JAYVAZ010000655.1:0-16462 GCA_043750675.1 Pseudobdellovibrionaceae bacterium
TCATAAGTACTCACCAGAAGTTTACGATGCCCTTGTTTCGAATCTGCTGTCTTCACCAGAAATACCCAAGCTAACTGACTGATATTTTGTGTCACCGAAAAAATAACTGGAAGGTCTTCGCCTTTTACGTTTTGAAATCCTTTTTCTTTTAAGTCGGCTTCTACCTTCTCTTTCGGGACTAAAATTTCCAGCTTTGGTGCGCCTAGCTCTTTTAGCGTGCTTGAGATTAGAAAAATAGCATGGTCACTTCTGCGCATGAATATTCGCAACTGCGCGCCCTCAACAACATAACCTTTAAACAACTGTTTAGATTCGTCGACTATTTGTTCGGGACCTGCGGGTTTTGCTTTGGAGTCGGTCAACTGAGTGGATTCTAAATTCATCGCGGTCAGGAGATCATTCTTAAATCCTGAATAAGAACTTTTTTTCAAGCCGGTGATTAAAGCACCCGACATGAAGTAAGGTAAACCCGAACTTTGCTTTTGAATAGTCCAAACTTTTCCTCCCGAATGCGAGGATAAAAAATTTTCCAAATCTTCTTTACCACTAGCGCCAACTGAATCCTTTTTCAGTTCGGCTTTCGCTACCGCATTCAAATCTTGCTTTATGGTTTCCGCGGGTGTTGATGTATTTACTGAAGCGATAGACCGTGAAGTCATTTTAGTTTGAAAACCGATCGCAAAGAAATCCGAATTAAACTTCAAATAACCAACCGTAAGAAAAGACGAAATCAGCAAAGCCGAAAAAATCCAAGTCGATTTGTTTTTTTTCATCTACAGTCCCCGACGATTAAACGCGTCCATAATCGTCTGTTGATATTTTCCATCGTACATTGCCAGATCCTGAGCCAATAAAGCTTGTTTGCCAGTGAAAAAATCGCTGGATTGATCCAAGTTAGATAAATGCTGTACAAAAATTTTTTCGAACTCTAATTTAATTACATCTGAACTTGAATAAATTTCCCACAAAATGGAAGCGTACACAGCACCCAACTGATGAATCTCTCCGCCTTCCATTGCAAAAGCAGCCTGGGCGGTTAAATTTGAATTTTGCAAAAGATTCCGACCGGTTAATCCATCCATTGAATTAAAAAAAGTTTCGCCGATAGCTGGAGAATGTGAAAATATCAAAGCCGCATGAAAATCAGCCTGGCCTTCATGAATAGCCCCGATGCAACCCTCATAGCGAAGGCAACTATCTGTATCTTGCTTGGATGGGTCAATAGAAAGACTCGTGGAGGGACTAGCATAATACAAGTTTGCATGACCCAGTTCGTGAATATAGATGTCAGCGCTAAGGGCTAATTCCTGATTACCGTGAAGACGGTTAACACCCATGATGATTTGTGGCGAGTTATAACCCGGATCAAAATAAGCATTGTTTGTAACTGCAAAACTTTTCGCATCAACCTGCAGCCCTCTATCCTTCGCAAAAAATACACCGGCTCTTTTTTCCAAGTTAGTAATTGTGTAGTTCAACCAATAGTAGGCCATCTCTTGTCCTAGAAATCCCTGAGACGCATCATTTTTATAATCCACTTTCCAACCGTTCGCACCGGTGTGAGCCAGTACTCCGCCGGTTGCATAAACATTGATAGAAGAATTAGAAAGTCGGCCTGATCCATCTGTATCTTCGATTTTTACGCCATAAATTTGTACGTCTGATAAATTATCTCCCATTTTTAAGGCCGGTGAAAAAGGGTGACCCAATGCCGCCACTGGGTTTTTCCAAATGATGCAGGCATCATAGGCCGAGTCATTAGAGCAATTCGCATCAGTAACTCCGTTACCGGACTCTAACCAAGGGTTGTTACTACCATCACCATTGATAATTACTAAATCTTTAGAAACCTTTGAACCGTCCTTATACTCTGCTGTTGCTGTAATCTTAATTTTTCCATCAACAATTTTTCCAGCAGTTTCTAAATTCATTTGAAAAGGTGGCTCAGAAAATAGGGCCAGAACTTGGCCATTGCTTTTCAAAACAAGACTTTTCACTTTATCGTTGGCGATCGTTTCTACCTGGATATCTAATTCCAATGGAATTGATGGCTGCAATAATACATCAGAATCGGGTTTGCTAAAGTAGATTGAATTGGATTCACAGCACTCACTAGATAAGTTCAGTCCACCCTCTTTCAAAAGTTTGAAACTAGGGCTACATCCTGTGCTTACAAAGGCGCCTAAGACCAATCCTGAATAAAGCGCATACCGAATTTTCATTGAATTACCCACCCGCTTTACTATTTAGCAACGAGTATACCTTCGCTTTTAGGTCGCCCCAAGCGCTTTATGGGCTTAAAAGTGGTTTAATTGATTTTAAATGTATCACTGTTAAACATTCATATACACAAGTCAGGATTTTAGACACCCGTTTTTATACGTTAAAAAAGCCCATTTCGGCTAGGCCCTGATAATTAATGCATACTGAAAAAGTTTTATCGGAGGTACCGATTAAATTAGATTGAATCGGCCCTGGGCCTAAACTAACTAAACCTTTAGCTATGACTGAAAGAATAATTGATTCCAAGGAAATTACATATCAAAAGATTCTAGATGCTGTTCTGAAGCTAGAAATGGACAAGGGGCATCTTACTTGGCGAATTACAGATCTGGCGCGCTATTCTGGCATACAAAGAAGCCTCATATATTATTATTTTGGAAATTCAAAAGCCCAGATTTTAAAATCTTCGTTACAGTTATTGGGTGATTCTTTTCTAGGGCTTTCGCGGGGGGCCTTTAGTAGTAACTTGTTAAAATCAGTTACTAACGTCAGAACAAAAATTTCACTGAGCCTTCACATTTTACAATTTTATTTACGCTGGCGCCATGCTAGCGGCGAAATCGGCGAACAAATCCGCAGAATCGAAACTGCCTATCAGAAACGCATAGAACTTAGTTTTCCCAAACTAAACTTTGCCGAAAGAGAAGCGGTTTTTATGCTTATGTTCGGGCTGATCAGTGCCCCATCTCTGTCCCATAAATCCATAGCCATTTCACTTAACATTTTACAGCAGAAAATTTCCTGCAGTTAACTGCAATTAAACCGCTAATTATGCAGGCCTTTTACATTTTTTCCACATTTCTGTAAGCAAGTTTTGATGCCTCTTCTTTTGCATCCATCTAAGATTGCAACAACTATTAACAGGAGGATTTATGAGAATAAAACTTTTTACGGCAATGATTTTTGGACTTTTACTAGGGACTCAAGCTATGGCTGAACCCGGAAATGACAACCCAGAAGGTTGGTCATGTACAATGGAATTTACAGCTAAAGGAAAAGGCCTGCAGGTTATTGTTGGTAAATTCAAACTAAAAGGCCCGGGCCTAATCAGTTGCGAAAGCGATTCTGGTGAGTTACGTGAACTACCGGTTAGAATCACTATTGGTGGTAAACCGATACAAGCTCAAGTGGCTGCTGGTTGGTTGACTGTTCATGGTCATGCAAAACCATTTGGAATTTCTGGTAGCCCAGAATCTTTGTATGGGGATTACGCTGTAGCCAAAGCACAAGTTGCTATCATTGGCGGCGTAGGAACTATTGCTGGTGTTGATATTGATAAAAATGACAACTTAGCATTCCAATTGAATATTGAAACTGTAAAAGGCTTCGGATTTTCATTAGGTATGGATAAGTTTGTAATTGAACCTATGTAGTAAGTAATTAAAACAAAAGTATTTTAGAAAATAAATATTTTAAGAAAAGGCGCCGTAACGGCGTCTTTTTTGTTCGTCGCACCTTCGGTGCGCAAATCAATAAGTCGCACCTAGGTGTGCACACCTGTAGAGCCGAACCCGCCCACTCCACGCTCCGTCGCCGACAAATCCTCCACCAGGATAAATTCCGCCTGAACAACAGGAGCCAAAATCAACTGTCCAATCCTATCCTGATCATTAATTAAAAATGGTTCAGTTCCTAGGTTAATCAAAATAACTTTCACTTCGCCACGGTAATCGGCATCTATAGTGCCCGGAGAATTAACGATTGAAATTCCATGTTTCGCGGCCAGTCCACTGCGTGGACGTGACTGCAACTCGTAACCTGGGGGAATTTCAAACGAAAGCCCTGTCGCGATCATGGCGCGTTCACCGACCTTTAATGTCATTGGCTGATCTAACTGTGCACGAACATCAAAGCCACTAGCCAACGCAGATTGGTAAGCCGGAAGTTCACCTTTGAAATTTTTTAATTTTAATATTTTTAATGGAATTTTTTGCATTTTGATCCTCAACTCCGTTATGTCTAGCCTGGCCGGCCGCGCGACTTCGTGCTTTTCCGCACAGCGGTCTAAAACTTATATTCTTTAACCATTTTTTCTAGTTTCTTAGCCCCGCCACCTAACAGAATGACGCCCATATCATCGGATTTAATGTACCGATCAATAAACTCATTAACTGATTTTGCGGTCACTTGATTCATTTCCTCAATAATATCTTCAACTGGTTTGTACTTACTAAATACCATCTCGTTCACCGCAATGGAATGCATACGATTTTCAATGTCGTCAGCGCCTAATAATAAACTGCCTTCAACTTGTGTTCTAAATAAATTAAGTTCGGACTCAGAAATTCCGTTTTTGCGAATCCGACGCAATTCAGCCGAAATGTTTTTCAAAACAGCTGGCATGTTTTTAGGCTCACAAGCTGCATAGATATTGATTAATCCGCAATCCACAAAAGTATTCAACGAGCTATATAAAGTGTAAACAAGTCCCTTTTTTTCGCGAATACTTTGATATAGTTTAGAGGTCATTCCCCCACCTAATAAAGTATTTACGATAAATGCTTCGAATCGATATTTATCTTTAAAACTGGAAACTGGTATTCCCATTAATAGATGCAGCTGCTCGATTGGTTTTTCGGCAACAAAGCGGAAAGATTTATGAATCGCTTTTTTTCTTCTCAAAGATAATCTGCGTTTTGTCTTTTGTTTTAAATATTTTTGGGTTCCTTCGACAACGTTTTGATGATCAATACAACCAGAAGCGCTGATGATTAAATTGTTCCCACAGTATCTTTCTTTGTAGTAAGAAAAAACATCTTTTTGGGTCATCTTCTGAATACTTTGCATCGTACCTAAAATTGGCAAACCTAATGGATTGCCCCGAAAACATCTTTCAAAATAATGATCATAGATGATTTCTTCAGGATTATCTTCGGTCATCGTGATTTCTTGCTGTATCACGGACTTTTCAAGTATGAACTCTTCATTCGTAATCGACATGTTAGAAACCAGGTCGGCTAACACTTCCAAAGCCTTTTCCCAATGCTCCTTTAATACCGTTGCGTGATAACAGGTGTATTCGCGTGTAGTAAAAGCATTGAGTTCGCCACCTAAGGCTTCTAAACTTTTAGCAATTTGGTAAGCTGACTTTGTTTTCGTACCCTTGAAAACCAGATGTTCTACGAAATGAGAAATACCGGCTTGATTTGAATTTTCGTCTCGGGTTCCCGAAAGAACCCAAAGTCCGATGGTCACCGCGCGTGAGTGAGAATGAAACTCACTCACAACCCGGATACCGTTTTTAAGTTCAGTTTTTTTAAACTGAATCATCGCTGGTCCAGACTAGTGTTGTACTTTATCAAGTAAAACTTTGCGTGAAAGTTTGATGCGACCGGCACGGTCCACGTCTAAAACTTTTACGTCAATAATTTCACCTTCTTTTAGTACATCAGTTACGGCCCGTACGCGATCATGGGCAATTTCAGAAATATGTAACAAACCTTGAGTGTTTGGAAGAATTTCTACAAAGGCACCAAAGTCCGCAATTTTAACGACTTTACCTTTATAGGTTTTTCCCACTTCTGCTTCAGCACAGATATCATTGATGATAGCAATGGCTCTCTTAGTTGCTTCAGGATCAGCCGAGGCAATATGAATAGTTCCATCATCTTCAATCTCAATTTTAACACCGGTTTGCTCGGTGATTCCGCGGATAACTTTACCACCGGAACCAATAACTTCACGGATCTTATCTGGATGAATTTTGATTGTCTCAATTCTTGGAGCAAATTCAGAAATTTCTCCACGCGGAGTTTTCATCACTTTTTCCATTTCGGCTAAAATGAAGTTTCTGCCTTCGCGAGCTTGGTTTAATGCGGTTTCCATAACAGCGAAACTAACGCTATCGATTTTAATATCCATTTGAAGTGCAGAAATACCCTGCATGCTACCAGCCACTTTAAAGTCCATATCTCCTAAATGATCCTCATCACCCAAGATATCAGTCAATACAGCAACACGGTCGCCTTCTTTAATTAAACCCATTGCAATTCCGGCAACGTTGGCTTTAACAGGAACACCTGCATCTAACAACGCATGCAAACCAGAACAAACAGTTCCCATAGAACTGGATCCATTGCTTTCTAAAACATCAGCAACGATACGAATCGTGTAAGGGAATTTGTCAAAGTCAGGGAGTATGGCTTTTAAAGCCCGTTCTGCTAAATTACCGTGACCGATTTCACGACGACCTTGGCCGCCGAATCGTCCCACTTCACCAACCGAAAACGGCGGGAAGTTGTAATGTAACAAAAATTGTTTTTTGAAAGTTCCTAATAAAGCATCGATACTTTGCTGGTCATCGCCTGTACCCAAAGTTACTGTTCCTAATACTTGTGTTTCACCACGCGTAAATAAACCAGAACCATGTGCACGTGGTAAAATTCCTACTTCACAAGTAATCTGACGTACCGTTTTTAAATCGCGACCGTCAATACGGACGCCCTTGTCTAAAATCATAGATCTGGCATTTTTATATTTTAAATCTTCGAATACGGTTCCCAACTCTTTTTCGCGAGCGGCTTTTGTTTTATCATCCATACCCGACAACATTTTTTCTTTAGCTTCGGTATGTAACTTGGCCATGGTTCCGTAACGTTCCATTTTTTCTTTAATACTTAAAGCAGCCATTACTTTTGAACTATATTCTGACTCAACTTTAGATTTGAAATCAGCATCTAGAACCGGCGCAACCCAGTCTCTTTTTTGCTTAGAACCCGTTTTTTCACGAAGTTCATCTTGCGCATTTAAAAGAGGCTGAAGATTTTGATGACCAAATTTTAAAACCGCTAAAGCATCGGCTTCAGAAATAAATTTAGCTTCACCTTCTACCATCAAGATACCTTGGCGAGTTCCCGCCACGATAATATTTAGGTCTGATTTTTCCAATTGTTGTGGAGTTGGATTAGTTACCAACTGCCCATCAACCCGTGCAACTTGAATAGCTGCTGTTGGCCCATTAAACGGGATATCACTGATGTGCAATGCCGCCGAAGCACCCAAACTTGCTAAGATATCTAATGGGAAAGATCCATCCGCACTTAAAACTGTCGCAACGACTTGAGTTTCATATCTGTAATTTTCAGGAAATGTAGGGCGGATGGGACGATCAATAAGACGCGCGGTTAAAGTCGCTTCCGTTGTCGGTTTACCTTCACGTTTAAAGTAGCCCCCGGGAATTTTTCCAGTAGCAAAAAACTTTTCAATAAATTCTACGGTTAACGGAAAAAAATCTAATGTAGTCGGTTTGCGCGAAGAAACTGCGGTAACCAAAACCATATTGCTACCGCTTGTAACTAAAACAGAACCGTCAGCTTGTTTTGCAAGCCTTCCTGTTTCAATTGTAATCTGCTTGCCACCCACTGATGTGGTAACTGTTGTTTTCATTTATTCACCTTTGAGAAAATAGACCAAAAAAATTACTTACGGATATCTAATTCTTTAATAAGACTTTCGTATTTCTTTAGATCTTTGCTTTTCAAATAGTCTAATAGGTTTCGTCGTAAGTTAACAGCTTTAACTAAACCGCGACGACCATGAAAATCTTTTTTATGAGTTGTGAAATGACCTGTTAATTCGTTAATTCTTGCGGTCAATAAAGCCACTTGAACTTCTGAACTTCCCGTATCTAATTCTGTACGACGAAATTTTTTAATGATTTCTTCTGTTTGCAGTTTTGTAATTGCCATTGTATCTCTCCTTGTGTGAGTGAGCGAAGTCTCGCCCGCGGCTTCTGCGCTAGGCCTTTCCCCGCTGGGGTTGAGGTCAAGCCAAGTTTTTCGTTTGGCGATCGAAAAACCGAGCAAAACCTAAATAAGAACAAATAGATACATTTAGATGGTGCTTCTGGTCAATAACGAAATACTCTTTTAATTTTAAAGCCAACATTTTTCTCAAACCCAATCAAAGCTAATAAATCATCGTTTTTTGCCGAAATCACTTTGATCAAATCAGTGCTTTCCGGGTCTACAATTGAAATGAGCTGTGTTTTTAGATCGTTAGAGATTTGACCATTTAGCATAAGACTCAAACTTGAACCTTGAACCTTCACCTTTGGAACCGAACCCAAGCATTTGCTCATTGGTATATAATTAGGCAATACCTGCCCCTGAGCTACTAAAGCCTGCATTTGGTCCAATTTAAGAGCATTTTTTAAACGAAAGGGAAGCGATTGCGTGCGTAACAAGGCCGTCATTGTGGCGCCACAGTTCAAGTTTTCGCCTAACTGACTAATCCAAGTTCTAACATAAGAACCTTTCGAACACAGAAGACGGACAGTCACTTTGGGACTTTCGGTCTTTAACAATTCCACTTCAAAAAACGTCATATTTTTAATCGGCGTGACTGGTGCCACCGTCGGAAGTTGAACTTCCGCTGTTTCATTTTCTTTACGTTTTTTTCTAGCCAGATTGTACAGTTTTTCGCCGTTAACCTTCACCGCTGAAAAAATCGGTACGGGCCAATCAAAACTACCTTTTAATTTCATGACTTCTTCGGTGATTTTTTTTGAATCAATATCTACTGGGATCTCGGAAAGTACGGTCCCGGTGATATCAAAAGAATCGGTACGTTTGCCTAACTCTAATTCGGCCACGTACTCCTTATTTTGCTCTAAAATATAAGAACTCAGTTTTGTTCCTTCACCAATTAACAAACACATCAGTCCTTCAGCAAGTGGGTCTAAAGTACCGGCGTGGCCGACTTCTTTGGTGTTTAAAATGCGGCGAACTTTGGCGACCAAATCATGACTGGAATAACCCTTTTCTTTATGTAAAAGTAAAAGTCCATGATACGTTTTCATTAAATATTAATTTTCTTCTTTTTTTTCGTTTTTCAGAGCATTCAGAATATTATCAATCTTCAAAACTTGTTCAGTTGTGTGGTCATGATAAAATTTTAGAGTTGGGCAAAAACGCATTTTCAGTTGTTGCGCGATATAATGTTGAACTTCTTTGGAACTATTATTTAAAATATCGATCGTTTGTTTTTGATCGATTTCTTCACCTAAAACACTAACGTAAACTTTTGCGGATCTTAGATCCCCGGGCATCATTACTTTCGAAATGGTAACGATGCCTTTTAGCGGCGTTCTAAATCCAGAGATCAAATACTGGGCTACAGTCATCTGTATTTCACGTTCTACTCGTTGTACACGACGCCCGTCGCCCTTTTGCTGACTCATCTCTATTACAGTTCCGGCTGTGTAAGTTGTCTTGCAACTTCTTCTTTGATGTAAGCTTCAATAATATCGCCGACTTTTAAGTCATTAAAGTTTTCTATGCCGATACCGCATTCAAACCCTTGCGCCACTTCTTTAGCATCATCTTTGAATCGTTTAAGAGAACCAATTTTTCCGTCGTAAATAATTTTTCCATCGCGAACCAAACGAACATTGTTATTTCTTTGAACTTTACCGTCCAGTACAGAACAGCCACCAATAACTCCCAATTTAGGAACAGAGAATGTGTTTCGTACTTCCGCACGACCCATGACTCTTTCCACAATGTCTGGAGTTAACATACCAGTCATTGCTTTTTTCAGGTCGTCCATCAATTCGTAAACGATAGTGTAAGTTCTCACCTCAACACCTAATCGCTTCGACTGGGTAGTCGCTCCGCCATCAGGACGTACTCCAAAACCAATAATAATTCCTTTAGCCGCTGAAGCTAAAAGAACATCGGATTCGGTGATGCCACCAATTGCTGCGTGAATAATTTTAATTTTAACTTCAGCAGTGTTTGCTTTCGCCAACATGCCTTGCAATGCTTCCATACTTCCAGCCACATCGGCCTTCAATACGATAGCCAACTCTTTCACATCGCCTTTATTTACTTTAGAAAATAACTCTTCCAAAGACATCTTGCTGTGTGGTTGAGCATCTCTTTCCACAAGATCTTTACGAACTTGGGCAGCTTGCAATGCGGTTTTTTCATCTTTAACGATGTCGAATTTGTCACCTGCAGATGGGATTCCATCAAGGCCTAAAACCTCAACTGGCATACCAGGACCGGCTTCCAAAACTCTTTCACCTAAATAGTTTTGTAAACTTTTAACTTTACCTACAACACTTCCCGCTACGATATGCTGACCGATTTTCACCGTGCCATCTTTAACAAGGATAGTTGCTAGATTTCCACGGCCTTTATCTAATTTACTTTCAATAACAGTACCTGTTCCTGAACGTTTCGGGTTGGCTTTCAACTCCTGAACTTCAGCCACCAACAAGATACTTTCTAAAAGTTCTTTGATTCCAGTTTTTTTAATTGCCGAAACTTCTCTAAAAATCGCCGTTCCACCCCACTCTTCCGGAACTACTTCTAGTTCGGTCAACTGTTGTTTGATGCGATCGGGATTGGCACCTGGCTTATCGATTTTGTTAATCGCAATAATCAAAGGAACTTTTGCAGCCTTAGCGTGATTGATGGCTTCCGCGGTTTGCGGCATCATTCCGTCATCAGCAGCAACTACGATGATTGCGATATCGGTAACGTTGGCTCCACGTGCGCGCATTGCTGTGAACGCTTCATGGCCTGGAGTATCCAAGAAAGTGATCTGCTCTCCACCTTCTAATTTTACTTGGTAAGCACCGATATGCTGAGTGATTCCTCCTGCCTCGCCGCCCGCAACGTTGGCTTTACGGATAGCATCTAACAAAGATGTTTTTCCATGATCGACGTGGCCCATAACAGCCACAACTGGAGCCCGTGGAACTAGGTCAGCGGCCAAATCACCAAATGCAGTATCAAATATAATTTCGTCAGCAGTTTTGAAGGCATTTACTGCCTCAAAATTAAAGTCCGTCACGATCAATGCGATCGTATCGAAATCCAAATCGGTGTTCATCGTCGCCATGACACCATTTTTCATTAACGCTTTAACCAGCTCGGGTGCTTTTACGCCCATCTGATTAGCTAACTCAGAAAGTTTCATAGTTTTATTAATTTTTAAGATTCGTTTTGAAGCCTTGGGGGTCGTGATTTCTGTTTTCATCGCCGGACGGTCCAACATTCCCTTTTTCTTCTTCGGTTGAAAAACCATTTCGCGCTTACGGAATTCCGCAGCATCAAAATGTTTAGTTTCTTCACCTTCTTTTACTTTAACTGGGGTAGCCTCGGCCACGCCGACCTTACCACCACGTCTCTTATCATCTTTTTTCTTACTAAACGGATCAAATGGTTCTGCAGCCTCGACAGTAGTCGGTGCCTGCTGAACAAATCCAGCACGCAAATTTCCTTTATTTCTGGCCGGTCCTGCCGCACCAAAACCGGTATTGCCTTGTGGTCTTCCACCTGCAGCAGTTCCGCCTTGTTGTACACGACCGTCACCGCCGCGATTATTTTGCGGAACGCGGCTCAAGTCCATTCTACCAATAATATTTCTTTTACCAACAGCGGTAGAAGGAGTTGATGCACTCACTACCCCACTGGCACCAATAGAAACTTCCTTTTTACGAGGCGGAATTATGACTTTCTTTTCAGCCGATTCCTCAACTGGTGCCGCCGCGTTTGGCGCCGCAACTACCGGAGTTTCTTTTTTAGCTTCTTTGGCCTCTATTATAGGTTCAGGCGTAGCCACTTTTTCTTCTTTAGCGATTTTCTTTTCGATAACTTCTTCAACCGGTTCGGCTTCAGGACTGGCCTCAATTGTGTCTGGTTCGGTTTCAATAGTTTCTTCAAGAACTTTCGCTTTTCTTCGTACGACCGAAGATGCTTTACCTGCAGCTGCCGGCGCTGGGGCCGCTTCTTTTTTAGCTTCAACTTTAGTTGCTTTACCTGGATTCGAAGCTTTTACAACTTCAGGAATCGCGGTGTCGGCTTTTTTTGCTTTGGCGACCGCTTTGGTCACAGCCGTTTTTGCAGCGGTTTTTTGCCGCCGGTGCCTTTTTCTTGGCTACCGTTTTCTTTTCCGTATCATCTCCTGAACCACCCTGCATCTTTTGTTTTAAAAGAGCTAATGTCTCCGGATCAAGTTCCGCCATATGAGATTTTACAGGTAACTGCCACTCTCTGATTTTGTCCATCAGTGCTAGCGGCGTCATTCCGACCTCTTTTGCAAACTCAAAAACTTTTGGATTATTCAATCGCTGGTCCCTTTCTGAATTGATAAGCAGATTACTGCTCATCACTTTCCTTAGTGTATTTTTCCATAGCTTCTTTCAATCGCGCATCAGCTTGCGCTTTTGCATCTTGAGAAGCCATTTTTGCCGCTGCCACTACCGGAGAAGTCGGTACAGGAATACCTTCTTTGGCATACTTTTCGACAACACTTTGTGCATCGGTTTTTAATTTCTCGGCCTTAGCGCGATCATCGTATCCAGGTAATGTTTGGATCTCTTCAACAGAAGCCGAAGCGACTGCTTGGAAGGTACCAAAACCTGATTGGAAAATGTTCTGCGCCATTGTTTCGGTCATATTAGGAATTAACATCAAGTTAAAGATAGACTCAGCAGTTCTAGCTGAAGCCGAAGATTCCGACATGATGTCGATTTTCCAGCCAGTTAATTTCGCTGCTAATCTTACGTTTTGACCGCGTTTACCGATGGCTAAACTTAATTGATTATCCGGAACAACAATTTCTAATTCCTTATTTTCTTCATCTAAAAACACGCGAGAAATTTCCGCTGGCTGTAAAGCATTACAAGCAAAACGCGTAATGTCTTCATCCCAAGATACGATATCAATTTTCTCACCTTTTAATTCTTGTACGATATTCTGAACGCGAGTTCCCTTCATACCAACACAAGCACCCACTGGATCTACAGCGCTGTCTTTACTTCGCACTGCGATTTTCGCACGAGCACCAGGCTCACGAGCCGCTGCCATGATTTCGACGATACCGTCATAAATTTCTGGAACTTCCATTTCAAAAAGCTTCATCAAATATCTTTCATCCGCACGGGACATAATGATCTGAGGACCACGAGTTGTTTGGCGAACTTCCGATAAGAAACCTTGGATCCGGTCTCCTGGTTTAAAATTTTCACCGGGAATTTGGTCACGCAAAGGAATAATGGCTTCGGTTCTACCTAAGTCCACAACGATAGCGCTTTTTTCTACCCGGCGGGCAATACCAGAAGCGATCTCCCCTTTTCTTTGTTCAAACTCATTAAAAATAATGTCGCGTTCGGCATCCCGAACTTTTTGCATAATAATTTGTTTGGCCGTTTGTGCAGCAATACGACCCAAATCTGTGGAATCTAATTTGATACCAATAGAGTCATCTAATTGCGCCTCAGGATCCAACTTTAAAGCATCGTCTAAAGTAATTTCGACTTCATCATCAACGAACTTTTCTTTAAGAACGACTTCTTTAAATTCGAACAATTCAATCTCGCCAGATTCTTCATTATAACTAGCTTCGATTTCACGATAAGTTCCATATTTTTTGCGAGCAGCTACCAACATACCTTGGGTGATTGCTTCGACAATGATACCGCGATCGATACCTTTGTCTTTACCCACTTGTTCAATAACTCGGCTTAACTCGGAGAACATATTATCAGCCATAAATCCCTCTCTTTAATCTTAATTCTTATTCTTCTTATGATCTTTTTTATCTTTTTTATTATCTTTTTTTTCTTTTTTCTCTGGCTCAGCGATTTCAAAAACTAAATGAGATTTAGAAACCGCCGAAATCGGAATGGTCAAAATCTCGTCTTCAATCTGAAACTTCAAATCAGTGTTTGCGACTTCTTTTAAGGTCTCAGTTAATTGCTTAGCTATTTTAAATTTCGGATTCTGCAATCCAAAATCAGACAACGCCTTATCCAATTTAATCCAAACTTTTTTTCCGATAACTTTTGAAAAATGTTTATCGGTCTTTAACGGACGTTCCACCCCGGGAGAAGAAACCTCCAAATGATAGTTTGCGCCTGGAATGATATTTTCATCGGCATCTAAAACTTCATTCAATCCGCGAGCGACTTTACTGCACTCGTCAATTCCAATCCCAGCTTCTTTATCGATATAAACTCGCAAAACGCGGCCATCAGGGCCGGTTGTGAATTCAATATCATAAATTTCAACACCTTCTTTTTTCGCGACTTCATCAGCCACCGAGGTGATTTTCTGCAAAACTTCTGGAGAAACGATCATTAACTTCCTTATATATCTAGCAATAGCATGCTATCGCCGCAAAAAAAAATGGGCTGTTTTACAGCCCACTTAATCAACAACACCGTTTAAGTGCTGCAACTAAAAATAAACTTTCGAGGTTTTTTAAAAAAACTTCGAGCCCTAAAATCAACAAGAATATTACGGAATAGTTCTAGTGCTTATAAAGGTTTAGTTTACTTTTATTCGTTTTTCAAGAAAAAGGAGCATAAGATAGCGTTTCCGCCGTCGGAATAATATTTAGGTCGCGATCCAACCTCCACAAAACCGCTATTTTTATAAAGATTTCGCGCAGCTAGGTTGGATTCGTGCACTTCCAACCAGATCTCCTCTTTATGGTTCATGTCCAAGTCTTTGACCACTTCAGATAATAAGTTTTTCATTAAACCACTACGTTTTTTCATTGGCCGAGTCAGCAACAACAAAATTTCGAACGCGGAAGCCAATTCCTGGCCGACGATAATGGCCTCCCAGTCGCCTTCGGGACTCCAAACTGAATAGTTAACGCACTGGGGCCACAGCTGACTTACCATCGCATGATCCCATAAAAAGCTGGGTTTTCTTTCGGCTTTTAAAACGTCAGCCAAGGCAACAAAACGTTCTAACTTAAGATTTTTTTTCATCGGCTTGGCTGACACTGAAATATTTTACTTTGTATTTACGTTTAAGAATTTCAAACCACTCCTTCAGTTTATCTTGGATTTGCCCAGTCACAAGATACTGGCGAATGTTTTCTTTCACGGCATCTAGTGGCGCCGATCCGAACTTAACCCGGTTCTTTTGGAAATACTGTTTAATTTCTTCATCTGAAACTAAAACCACTAAGGATTCGGTTTTGAACTTTAAAAAACTTTGGGCTTTGAGTTTACGCAAAACCAGATCGTGAATTTCTAGGTTTTCAATTTTTAAAGGAGCCACTTGCGGATCTTGGGCGAACAAAGGTTCGTAATGTGCAGATAAAACGTTCACCTTTTCTGTTAGGGAAGTTTCTTTGCTAAGAAAAGAATCGGACTCTTGCGCAACCATGGAATCCAGAACCGCTTGGGTAAGAAACTCGGTCAACTCCGCTTCAGGCAAATACAAACTGATTTTCTTCAGGGGCTTCTTTGATTTTAGTTTGGAATCGTCGTTGTCTTTATTAAGATCGATTTGTGTCATTGCATAAAGAACTTGAACATCGCGTTTGGTCACGATCAACGTCCCCACCTGTGCTAGTGCCTGATTGGCTTTTGGTTCAGCAAAACAAAACGGTGAGCATAAAATTAGCAATAAAAGAGTTTTGATCATCTGGATTATATTTTCACAGTTTTTGGATAAAATAAAGCCCCGATTTACACCGGGGCTCACGGGCCCCGTTTGCACGGAGCCCAACACCACAAACAATAACCTCAACCAGAAGAGGATTAACTAACTAAAACGTAGATTTACCAACAATTGAAAAAGTGTAGTAATTTAACTTTTCAATCGGTTGTTCACTTTTAAGAACTGGCTCAACAAAGGATTTTTGGAATCCGCTGTCTGACTTATTTGTTAAATTCATCATGTAACGTAAGTCGATGCCGATTGAAAACGATTCGCTCATATCAACATCTAAACCAGTTAAAAGACCTAAATCCAATGCATGCGACGTTGAAGAGTCCGCATAGATTGCAAATTGAGAATCAGTAAATGATCGGTAAGTATAAGCCATCAATGCACCAACTACTGGATGAACGGCGCCATCTAATAATTGATATTTAGCTGCCATACCGATGCTATATTGATCCATTTCGGTAATACGATGATAAAGATCGTAGTTGTAATAGAAAGCTTCTTTTTGTTCTACTTGATAGCTTGAATATAAGAAAGTTCCTTCAACTTGCATTCTTTCATTCATTTGTTTTCCAACCGAAAAACCCAATGCATACTGACCTTTAACATTTACTGCATCTGGATAATCACCAGTACCAGCAAGAACGGAAAAGTAAGATTTAGATTTTGGGTGCTGGCCTCGGGCGGCTGGAACAAGGTCACGGTGATCCGCGCGGCCCTGCGCATGCTGAAACCGGCGGTGTTGATCACCGCTGAAA
>JAYVAZ010000656.1:0-5315 GCA_043750675.1 Pseudobdellovibrionaceae bacterium
CATCGAAGTTGGCCTCAGAGGCAGGGCGAATTCTTAAACTGGCAACGCCCTTGGCCGCCCACGGATATTGACCATGCAAAGTTACTAAATTGAATTTTCGAAATAAATAATATCTAGGCATCGGCCGTTTGATTTGTCTTGGCCTTACGAAAGCATTTAATGAATGAGGTTCATTTAAGTTCAGTACGGAAAAAAAATACTGAATGTCCTTTTCGTTTTGCATGTTTTCGATAACTGGTAAAAAATGTTGTGTCCATTCGATGATAGCCTTACGAGTTTGCGCAACCCGAAGGTCAGTCGCGAAGGCCATTTTTTCCATGCGGCCATTCAGTAAAACATCGCGAAAAATAAAACTAGCGATGGCTAAGATTTCGCCCAAGGGATCTCTTAGCAAGTAGGTTCTGTGGTCGCTGGATATACTTTTATAAAAGCTAAAAAAATCAGATCCGCGATCTAATTTAAAGTCCACCAATCCTTTTCGTAAGAAGGACGTATAAAATTTTAGGATGGCCTCATTATCTTTATCGGTAGCTATTTCTAATTTCATTGCAGATTTTTATCCCAGAGAACATCTTTTTTTCCATCTAACCACTGGCTGAACCTAGCAGCCGTAAAAAGATAGTCACTAAGGCGATTAACATAAGCGTAAAATACCTGGTTGGCTGGGTCATTTTGGTAATGCAGAACAATCATTCTTTCCGCACGACGACAGACTGTCCGGGCAATATGTAAACTGGCCGAAACGGGGGTTCCACCGGGGAGAATAAAACTTTTCAGAGCCGGCAACTGTTTGGTCATAAAATCAATTTCGGTTTCTAATTCAGCTGTATTTAATTCGGTTATTGGTGGGAGGGTTTGGCGTTGAGATGAATTTTCTACGGCCAATAAACTTCCTAAATTAAACAGTTGATGTTGGATTTTAAGAAGCCGGTTTTTTAAACGCAATGAGTGCTTTTTTTTGCTGTTCATTTTGGGTTTCAACATACTAATTGCGAAACCGATGTGGCTGTTAAGTTCGTCAATGGTGCCGTAGGATTCCACGCGCGGATCCGATTTTGTTACGGTACATCCGCCAATCAATTTAGTATTTCCTAAATCGCCTGATTTTGTATAAATTTTCATATTTCCATGTTACACTTTAAAAAAAAATAAGCTAGAATTTTCACATGTCTGAAAAACCGCTTTTAATTACAATACCGCATTCGGGCGAAAAAATTCCTGACTTATGTGTTTGGTTACAAAATTTGCCGGAAGAAATTTTAATGTGTGATGTAGATCGTTACATCGATCAGTTATACCTGCCGGTATTGGAAGAATTAAAATTACATTATATTAAAACCGATTGGCATCGTTACGCTGCAGATTTGAATCGTATCCCGACAGATATAGACCGGGATTCGGTCGAAGGAAGTGCCGGTAAATCGGGGAGTTTCAGTCGCGGTTTCCATTGGGTAATGACGACTTACGAACATATATTGATGTCAAAACCAATGACCGTTGAACTACACCAAAAGTTGGTGGATTTGATTTACACGCCTTTTCATAAACTGATCGCGCAGAAAGTTTCCCTAATGAAAGAGAAAGAACTTTTTCATTTGGACTTGCACAGTATGCCCAGTTTAGGAACTAAACAACATCGCGACCCAGGTGAGCTGCGCGCCGATATTGTTGTTAGCGATTCCTTGGGAAAAAGTAGTCGGCCCGAATTTGTTGATTTAGTTATTAAAAGTTACGTCCGCGCCGGCTTTAAAGTTGGTTACAACTGGCCATATACGGGCGGTCGGCTTACCGAACAATACGGCCAACCGGATCAAAAACATCATTGCGTCCAGGTCGAACTGAATCGCTCCCTATATATGGACGAAAAGACCAAAAAATGGATTCCTGAAAAAGCCGAAGTGACCAAGCTGAAATTAGCCGATGCCATTCGAATGATCGAAGCCAAACTTTAGATTTTGTGTGGAGAGAAATTCTGCTTTGCTGTCTAAAAACAAAAAGCCGGATTTCTTTTGAAACGTTTTGGCTGCGTGCAGACAGGCTGGGTTTAGGAGCTGGTTTGAAAACAGCGGGAAAGTCGTATTTAAGTTGTTGGCAGGATTCGATCGAAAATAGACTAGATCTGTTTCAGAAAAGAATAGAATCAATAGAGAATCGCGTTTAACCGAAGGCGGTTTTAATCTTTGATGATCGAGAAGCCTTGAATCCACGGGATCGATAGGCGACCAGCCCCATCGCTTCATTGTAATTTTGAATCACATACTTTTTTACCAAATCAAAGTCTTTTTTCCATGCAACTATTCTGGAGAAAGGCCGTTGATCCCAAAATTTCACGTTCTTGGCCCGGCCTCTTTCGGCGCGTAAAACAAATCGCGCAATTAACCCAGTGACGGCGCGGATAAAGGCCTTAAAAAGTCTTCTTTCTTTGGCCAAAACCAGCAAATGAATATGGTTTCCCACATTTGCCAATTCGTAGATCTTTATTCCCCATTTATAGGCCTGTTTCAGTATAATTTTTTCGACCTTCCTGGCATTAAAGGGATGAAGAAGTGAGTTCTTCCCCGTAGCCATCGTTGATCTGAAAACAAGATGTAGGGTTTCTTTTGAAGAAAAGGGTCGGGCGGTCTTCGCATGCGATTTCTTCAGCAAACTCCCGCCAAAATTTCTGCGAATTTTAAAGTTTTGATGAAGTAAAAGCTGTGCTGGACGCTGGCGCATTTTCGTTTCCTAGTTGGTTTTGGTGAAATTAAATGCTTTCGGTAGCGATGTCAATTTTAAGCAATAGATTTGCATGCTTAACGCCGACGATTAAACTCATTTATATATGTTATTTGTGGCGGCGATTCAGATGATTTCCAAAGCCCGAAAAGTAAGTAGCCCCTTAGTTCCCGAAGAGGTATTCTTTTGTGCTGAAGGCCTTAGCGGGAAAAATAAATGGCGTCCTGGTGACGAGTTGCCGTGCAAGGGTTTGCAAAACGCAAACAGTGAAACTTGTTTAAATCTATTAAACTAGGCGCTCACCGATAATTCCATTATGAAACTAAGGGAGTGATTCCGGTGGGAAAAATAAATGCAAACGCCCGGCAAGTATGATTTTGGCCAGCGAAACAAAAACGACTATTGAGCGGCGAGGAATTCTTGAACTTCGTTACAGATCCATTCCGGTTCATAAAGTAATAAATCATGCGCGCCCGTTGGATGTGTTTTAAATTCTAATTCCCACATCTGACAGATGCGTTCGGTACAAACGGGATGACAAAGTTTATCGCCCAGACTTCGTAAAAATAACATGGGTACTTTTGGTTTGATTTTGGGGAAGGAGTAGGAGCCGGCGGCAAACAGCTGGCGGAAAAAATTTTGAATTTTAGGTGGTGGATAGCGATTGAATTCGGTTTTCAAATATTCGGCTTCTTCGGTATTTTTTGCAACTTCGGCGATGGTCTCTTGTTGAATGATATTGCGATGTTCCGAGCTTTTGATCATCTTAATTATATTCTTCATCATTCCCGGCTGCATTCTTTCGTAAAAAGATGAAGTGCCTTTGTCGCTGGTGTTAATACAGATCAGTAAATTCACTTCTTCGGGGTATTTTCGCGCCCACTCTACACCAATCATGGAACCTAACGAAATGGTCAAAAGATTGACCTTTTTATACTTGGGTAAATTCTGGCTGCGGCGGCGTAGATCTTCGACTATTTCGGGAATCGTTAACAGGCTGTCCCGATTTCTCTCGGTGCCATTTCCCGGAAGATCAATGAGTTCAATTTCATCGTTAGGAAAACTTTTTTTGAAGAAACGGATGAAGTAACTCCAATATCCTGAATGTCGCGCCAACCCTCGAATGAAAATCCATTTTCTGCCGGCTGAAGAAAAATCATTTTGCATAAAAGTATTATCGTTTGTTTTCAACGCAAATCAAGTCGAACTCATGTTACATAAGAATTCATTCCTTTTCAACTCAGGCTTCCACCGAAAACGAGATAGATTCTTTATTTAAATAAGGATATATTTTGGTAGATGAAAAAATGGACTAAGTTTTTAGCTTCGTTAAAGTTGGCTGTGTTTGTTATTGTTTGTTTGGCGACCTTAATCGCGATCGGTACATTCGTCGAAGCCGAATATGATGCTAAAACCGCGGCGCAAATGGTTTATAAAACCAAATACATGTACGGCATTATGATGCTTTTATGTACAAATCTAATTGCGGTAATGGTGGATCGTTGGCCCTGGAAGCGTCGTCATCTTTCGTTTTTACTGGCACATATTGGAATTATAACTTTACTAGTAGGTTCTTGGATAACTGCTGAATACGGGTTGGATGGAAGCATGCGATTTGGAATTGGCGAATCCAGCCGATTAGTGACAATCGATAAAACTGATCTCAATATATATGCATCATTTGACGGCGATCGATTTTCTAAAATTTACGAAAAGGAAGTGGATTTTTATAAAAACCACCCTAAAGACAAACCGGTCGATATTACTTTAAGTGATGGGGAAGCTTTGACGGTTGTTGATTTTATGCCTTTCGCTGTGGTCAATAAACATATCGCCGCCAGCGAAAATACAAAATTAGGTTCTGCGGTGCGATTCCAAATGTCTAATGACAGAGTGAACACAAGTGAATGGCTGTTACAAAAAAAACGAGACGAAACGGCAAAATCAGCTATGGGATTGGCTGAATTTTTTCTGGGGGAGCCACCGAAAACCGAGGAAAAAAGAAATTCGCTTTATTTCACGCCGGCTGGAGTCCAATTAAAATGGACCTTGGATTATAAGGATCCAGCCAGACATCGTAAAACGGGTTTGGTGAATGAAGGTGAATCCTTCAGCACTGGTTGGATGGGATTAGAAGTAAAAATTCTGCGCTACATTCCGGTGGCGGAAGAAATTTGGGATTTTAAAGAAAGCAAACGACCTACTCCTAATACGACTCCTGCCATTAAGATAAAATTCCTAGGCAAAGAATACTGGACTCAAATAGATGACGTGATTAAGCTATTTTCCGATCAGGCCGTATACATCTTGGCCTATGCGCATCGCCGAATTGATTTAGGTTTTCCAATTACGTTGAAACGTTTTGATATGGGCAAATATCCCGGAACTAATCAGGCGATGTCTTATCAAAGTTTGATTGAAACTAAAAATGCCGGTGAAGTATTGATTTCGATGAATGAACCGCATAAAGAGGCCGGCTACACGTTCTATCAGGCTAGTTTCCAAGAGGGGCCTAGTGGGCAGCCAGAGGCTTCTATTTTGTCGGTGAATCAAGATCCGGGTCGTGTCCTTAAATATTTAGGTTCCTTGATATTAAGTTT
>JAYVAZ010000657.1:0-5510 GCA_043750675.1 Pseudobdellovibrionaceae bacterium
GAAGAAGCCAGGTGCGCTGCGTGATGGTGAGCCCTTTGTGCTGTGGGATTTACCCAAGCCGGTCAAATTGGTGCGTGACCGACTCTTAAAGCAAGATAACAAATAAGGTTTTAAAGACATCTGATCAATTCCCAAACCAGTCTTGTGATAATGATTGCTGCTATCAGCATGCGCGCCAATGTGCAAAGTAGTGATCATGGTCGAAAGACCCAGATGGTCTCCCATTGCCATATCCATAACAATAGTTCTACTGAATTTCTGGTCTCCAGGAAAAACAGCGGTTGAACTGCGTAATACCGGCGAGATATCAATGATTTGATTATAGTTCATGTCCTTAAGATAAAAGGATCACTTAACGAACGTCAATATTTTCTGCGCTTTGTTTTATATAAGTGTCGCGACGATTAAGATTTTTCTGTATCACCTTTGTCTGGCCAGCATGTTCTTGTCCGCGCGCCTCTAAATAGGTTACTGACGTTTCGGTTTTGGCACTGTTTTCCTTTGCCGATTCAACCGCAGCTTCTTCAACCGGATTACCAAATTCATCTACTGGGTTGTTTTCTTTACCCTCAAGCGCCGTGGTGACTTCCGATTGCATTTGTTCAATGTTAGCTTCTTCCTTTTCTGGCACATTTGCATTCGGATTTAAATTGGGATCCATACCCGGAACACCAGGGAGCCTAGTACTATCGCCAGCCAATTCAACTTCTTCACTAACGGTTTTCTTAGTTTTAACTTTAGTAATCACTTCCGGAGCTTTTTCATTATCCGCGATAATATTGAAAGGATCCGCAACCGGCTTTGCGTCTTTCGCAGTTTCAACCGGTTTGGGCGCATCCACATAAATAATTTTCGGATCATATTTCTTTTCGGCTAGTTTGATTTTTCCGTTGATAGGAACCAACAAATTGTACTTGGAAATCTCTTTTTGTAGATTCTCGTAAGTATTTGCCGATAATTTTAAAACTTCTTTTTGATTATTTTGGTACAACAAATTAGTCATTAGTAAATGTTTATTGCTAGAAAAGTTTTGGCCCAAGTTTGCACAATTCATTTTTTTCATTAACATCGTATCGTCAAATTTCATCCGGCAATACATCTTTGGATTTAACACCGTAAGTGCTAATCCTACACTTTCCGGCAAGTTTTGCGGGTAGAACATAATTTCCGCCTCAGCAGAAACTGAAATGCGATACTGCGCTAAAATATTGCGGCTTTTCTGACGACAATCAGTTTTAAATACTTGATAAACCGAAGCACCACTTACCGAGGCCGTCCGTTTCACTTCAGTATCTATGCAACGTAGGTTTTTTACGTTGGTTCGTTTTACTAATTGGCTACCTACTGCATTTTTAATTGATTTAAATACCGATTGTGGAGTGCTGCGAGTTTGTAAAATGACTTTCCAACTTTCGTTGAAAACTTGATCAGCCTGTTCTAGTAAATCAAACATCTGTCGATTTTCTTTTTCAATTTTATTGGTTTCAGCGCGTTCTCCCCTAGCGATTTCCGTTTGAATAGAGATCGTTTGTTCAACAATGGAACTGGGTTGGGCGAAATTTTGTTTTACCGAGTAAAACAAGGCCACGCTAAAAATTAAAATAAGGGCGTAAACAAAAGACTTCATGCTCTATTATTTAGCAAAGGCCAAGCCATTCAACCTGATATAATATCCAGTTCTTTCAACAGCTTAGGAGGCAAAACCTTGTCTCATTCTGAGACGGACGATCTCCGTGCCTGTTTCCGTCACTTCCCTGTCAAAAATGTGACCGTAGCAATACGTTAAATATCTGTAAATCCTTCGTTTTTTCTTGATGAACCTTTGTTTTTGATGAAAAGTTAATTGTTGTTTTACACAGGAGAAATATGCAGTCAACGATCAATCAATCCGAAGAGCTTTGGTTAAAGAACTATCCTAAAGGCGTTAACAAAACGATCAATGCAGATCAGTACAAAAATATCATGGATGTTTTTGACCAAGCTGTTAAGAAGTTCCGCACTCAAAAGTCATTTACCAATATGGGTGTCAGCATTACCTTCGAGGAACTAGATCGGCTAGTCGGAAATTTTGCTTCGTTTTTACAGAATGAACTGGGTCTAAAAAAAGGTGACCGAATTGCAATCCAAATGCCTAATCTTTTGCAATATCCTGTCGTAATGTTCGGGGCCATTCGTGCCGGCCTGGTGATTGTAAATACCAACCCCCTTTACACCAAAAAAGAGATGCAACATCAATTCAAAGACAGTGGAGCTAAATCAATTGTGATCCTGGCTAATTTTGCCAGTCATTTAGAAGAAATTATCAAAGAAACGGATATCGAGTCTGTAGTGATAACTGAAATTGGAGATGGTTTTTCTTTTCTTAAAAAAACTCTTATTAACACTGTGGTCAAACGCGTGAAAAAAATGGTTCCGGCCTATAATCTTCCGCAGGCGTACTCTTACGCCACAGCCTTGCATCTTGGTTCGCAAAAACCTTACCGCGAAGTCAATGCAGAGATTGGTGACATTGCCTTCCTTCAGTATACCGGAGGCACAACGGGAGTTTCCAAAGGTGCCGTTCTTACGCATCGGAATGTATTGGCCAACATGTTACAAATTTGCGAATGGATGAAACCGATTTTAGTGGAAGGTAAAGAAGTGATCATTACGGCTTTACCGTTGTATCACATTTTTTCATTAACTGTTAATTGCCTTACATTTATGGTTTACGGTGGAGAAAATATTTTAATCACTAACCCAAAAGATATTCCGGGTTTTATCAAAACAATGGTAAATACACCGTTTACTGTCGTGACTGGCGTGAACACCTTATACAATGCTTTGATGAATCATCCTGACTTTCCGAAGATCAGTTTCAAAAGCGCCAAGATTTCTGTCGCCGGCGCAATGGCCTTACAGAAAGCCGTTTACGATCGCTGGAAGCAAAAAACGAATACTTTGATTTTCGAAGGCTATGGCCTAACCGAGGCCAGCCCCGTTGTTTGTTGTAATCCTATTAACGGTGGCGACCAGGTTGGTACTATAGGTATGCCGTTGCCTTCAACAAAAGTGCAGCTATTGGACGATTCCAACAAGGTGGTTGGCTTCGGTAAGGAAGGCGAGTTGTGTGTCCAAGGACCGCAGGTGATGCAAGGATACTGGCAACGACAAGACGAAACTGACAAGGTCATGATCAATGGTTGGCTTCATACGGGTGATATCGCCGTACAACTGGAAAACGGTTATTTCAAAATTGTAGATCGTAAAAAAGATATGATTTTAGTTTCCGGTTTTAACGTTTATCCTAACGAAGTTGAAGAAGCTATCTCCAGCCATCCCGGAGTGCTTGAAGTAGCCGCTGTTGGCGTCCCTGACGAACATTCCGGTGAAGCCGTGAAAGCCTTTGTGGTAAAAAGAGATCCGAATCTTACCGAAAAAGACGTGATCGAGCATGCGAAATTAACTTTAACCAATTATAAAGTTCCGCGGTCGGTCGAATTTAAAACTGAACTGCCAAAAACAAATGTTGGCAAAATTCTTCGCCGTGCATTGAAGGGCCATTAGTTAAATTTTCATCGACGGAAAATTATTCACGGCAGTCCTGATCATGCGGCCAACGAGTTTTCAGAATGGTTTTGTTGGGGAAAAATGCGTGCCATACCCAATTTAAACAGGGACATCCCTTTGATTACAATTTCGTAAAAGTAGTTTTTTCGCACTTCGCGATTAACTTCAGATCGCGAATTGCCGCGTTCAAAATAGTCTGTCATTGAAGTATAATAAGCAGGTGCAAGATTACTTTTAATTAACGCCAGATCAGCGAACAACCTGGAAAGGCGACCATTTCCATCCGGAAATGAATCCAATGACATAACCGAGTTATGAACAATCTCAGCAAATTCTATTGGCGATTTTTTAAACAAAAGTTTTGCTTCACGAGAGTTCAGCCAAGTTATATAGAAGTCACGTGGGCTACGTCCAATGGCCGAGTCAATTTCACCAACGTAACTTCCATGTACACGGTAATCGTACTTGCCGCGATTTATTTCCGGAACCAGCCCTTCGGTCAAAATCTTATTCAAGGTCACTGCGGTCTCAAGATTCAACCCTAATGTTTCAAAGTTTTTAATTACAAATTCCGCAGCCTTTTTAAAATTGGATTCTGCAATAACAGCAATTTGTGAATCTGCAACCTCTGCAGGAGCGATAAATCGACGGCCCACTACTTTTGTACGACTGACGTTTAGCGATCCATCCATCATAATTTTTAGGGCAAGTTTAGCGTTTTTTGGGCGATGAAACAGATTTGCAGCATCCGCACGACCTTTAGCCAGGCTGGAGATGTGAGTCCACTGACAACTAGTCGCCGCCGAAGCGTTTTGCCCGACGCCAATTCCCATAAACACGAAAAGTAATAAGGGACTTAAAATTCCGATTAAAGACTTCATGGATTTAGTTAAGATGCAAAACGGTCTCCCCATTCATTTGGGCGTGGATCCAGAGGAATCGCCTTTGAATGCCGAGGGACCGTTAAATTTTTCAGGTGACTACTGACGATTTTTTATACTTTCTTAGACCAAGAAGCGCAGATACCGTTAGCCTTCACGTGTTGACCAGAAAATAAAGTACACTTGCCAGATGTCGCATCGTCTTTGGTATAAAGAGCACAATTTTCGCAATGTTGCTGGCCCCATTTAACGCCTTGGCGGTCGATCTTTAAAGCCGCATCTTTCCAGTCTTTAATATCTTCAACGTACTTCACGCTGGCAGCCATACCTTCACCAGGCTTCACGAAACTTTTTTCACCCGGGGCAGCGGCCTTAGCTCCACCGCGACGTTTTTCTTCAGCTTGAGCAAAATTTAAAAATGCAAATACACCTACCAGAACTTGTAAAAACCGACGACGATTCATAATGTCTCCCATGTATAATTAACTATTTTTTATAACAGGTTAACGGCATTATCAATTCATTTTCAAATTAGGTAGGGCCGCTGTCTGACTGCAGCCTAATGACGGTGATGTTTTTCGCACGCACACGATTTTTGATTCAACCAGTGCGCATAAATTAAAACGAAACTTCCAAGTATCATAATTAAACTTTCGTTTAAATCAATTCGGTATTTATGAAATAAGACAGGCGTTAAGGCAACAGTGACCAAACCTAACAATCCGTAAACAATCACTTTTTTATTCTTGTGATGGCGGTACCCCCGGGCAAAAGCCAATAGGCCAGTCGGGATAATTAATAAAGAAAAAGTGTAATGCACCCAAGGATGCGCCCAAAAATATTTGCCCATTATAGGTAGGCTTATCAGCAAAAAGGGTGTCAAGAAACAATGCAAACCGCAAACCATAGATAACGTCATCCCAACGCGATCCCAGCTTACATAGTCCCTAAAAAGATCTGATTTTTCTGATTGAGTTTTTAACATCGAGTAAACCTACTCCATCTTTCTGGATGGAGCAAGCTCCTCACAGAACCCGCCGTGCCCTATTAAGGCAACGGGCTCTTCAAAGCGTTGATTCA
>JAYVAZ010000658.1:0-3205 GCA_043750675.1 Pseudobdellovibrionaceae bacterium
ACCGAAATCAAACCTTCTTCGTTAAAACCGATCGCTAACTGCGCTCAGTAATTTCCAAACACCGCTAACATCAGTGCACTTAAATGGTAGCGGAAACGCTTATCGTACATGATAGCGGGTGCTTTTACCTTGTCCCGATTGAATATGTCCAATCCCATTTTTTCGGACCGGGTAAATCCCACTTGATCGGACCACCCAAAACATGGTTGTAATTGGGTTAATTTTCTTTGTCAAAATCTTTCAATAAAATGCGGCCTTTCATGCGATAACTTTCGCCTTCAAAGATACAAATATTTGCTGATTCAAACATCCTATCGATCGCAGCATTTGCTAGCACTGGATCACTAAAAACCTGCGGCCATTCCTCAACATCACGGTTGCTTGTAAGCACCATTGCTGAGTTATGCTTTCGACGGTCAAACAAATCAAATATTTCTTCACTGGCATCACGATTCATAGACACCACACCCCAGTCATCTAAGATCCAAAGTTTTGACGTCAGTATTTTTTTAAATAAACTGTCTAACGTGTTTTCTTTTTTTGCCGCCAGTATTTTTTTCGTAAGCCTTTTAACACTCGTACAGTAAACTTTATGACCGTAGCGTGCAGCTTGCATTCCAATAGAAATTGCACAATGTGTTTTTCCAGTTCCTGGATTTCCTAGAAAAAGTGCGATCTCATTTTTTTCAATAAATTTTAATGTCGCAAGCTCTGCTATGCTTTGGCGTGGTATCTTCGGATTAAAATCCCAATTAAATTGCTCTAAACTTCGTAGCTCTGGAAACTGCGCATGCGCTATTCGCCGTTGAATTGCTGATTCATTTCTAAAATCTATCTCAATTTCTAACAACTCAGATAGCCAGTTTAATTCAACAGCTTTTTTATTTTTTTGTAGAACTTCGTCAAGCTCTTTACAACTTTGAAACATTTTCAATTTTTTAAACTGACCTTTTACCGTTTCTAAATTCATTCTAATTCCTATCCTTTCAAAATTTGTTTTATGTTTACTTTATTGAATCAAATGCAAATGCTTTTTGTAAACACTCATTGGTCTCGTAAATTTACCGTTTGCTAATTTAAAACCCTCCTCTTCTTGGTTGGGTGTTTTCGACTGTGATAACTCTTGCTGGGTTAATTTCAGTAATGAATAAATTGTTTTTAAATTGACCTGCGATAGCTCAATCGCCTCACGGCAAACTTTATTAATTGAATTTGCTGAATATTTTTTATCTAACGACAACAGCCCCCAAATTACACGCAGATCAACAAAACCATCCCCTCTGGATAATATAATATCCACAAAGCGGCCAACATCTTCTCCTAATTTATTCGCACGCAAAATATAATGGCCATGATCTTTTAATGTTTTCTCATAATCTTGCTTGTAGCAGTCCTTGCAAGCCTTACTGATAAAGGGATCTGTAATTCTGTCGTAAATATCTAACAACAATCCTTTACAATAAATCGTCACTTGGGTTCGACTCCCAATAACAAAACACTCCTGGCTGCGCCACTGATCATGGATGCGGTAGTATTTATTTTCAAAGCGCACATAACCATCAAGGCGCGCTTTAGAATAGGTCATCGTCTCGATTTCAAAAGCTAAACTTGGAAGTGGACGTAGCATCGGCGCTTCTTGATTTAAAAAAACTTCTAACGGCTTTTGCAAATGTGTTCCATGCTTTCGCATGTTCGCTAACTCACCTTTTTTATCAATGTGCTCTTGTGCTGATTTTAAATTGTAATTCTTTAAATCATAGGACTCAAAAAGTCTGCGCACGTATTGAACCGATCTTTCAACTTTACCTTTCTTCTGTGGATCAGACGGCGGCAGTGCTTCAATCGTAAACCCGTAGTGAGTTGCAAACCTTTCATAGCCGGGATTACATACTGGCTCATGTCGTGACGCTGTCGTAACAAACACCTTTGGATTATCTGATGTGACTTTACGAGGAACACCGCCAAGCTCTTTAAACATGCTTTGTAAAACTTCGATCGTCGTTGAAAAATTGAGACTCTCAACCACGCGAACCATCTGATAACGGCTGTGACCTAAAATTCCAATAAATACTGAAATCATTTTCTTCTTACCAGTCTTTGCATCAACCACATCGCAAAGCTTCGCCCAGTCCACTTGTAAACATTCACCAGCCACATGAATAATTTCTTCCGATGATTTAATCATTGAAATTGATTTCATAAAATTATTTCTATGCATGTATCTGTAAAATGTTGAACGTGGAATCGGCGTCTTTAATTCTTCAAAAATAGTTTGTGGCGACCACTCAGCTTTAACCCGTTCAACAATCCAATCTTTTTCGGATTCTAAATATTTATCTGTTTCAATTATTTTATTTAAATTTTTATCGATTGTCACAAACGGTGACTCCGGAAATGGAGGTAGCTTTTTAATTCCTGCACGATATCTTTTCTCGCCAGAAATAATTTCTACAATGTAATTGTATTCAAGCGCTAAATCACGCACTGATATAATATAGCCCTTACCCTTTTGTAATATTTTTTGAATTGCAGTAACTGATTTTCCATCAATTAAGTGCTCAATGATTTTTCGATCCACGCTGATTTTCTCCAATATTTTTTTGCCGTTTTTTATGCGCATAAGCTCCTTGATGTTTCATGTTGTTGAACATCAAAAGCTTACTAATATTGGGTGGTCAGACGTGGTTATACTTTAAGCGTTTAGCCCGGTCCAATTGAGTGGGATTTGTATCCCCTCAAACCGGTCCGCTTTCGTGGGATTGATCCGCGTCATGGCGGTCCCGATTAGTGGGACTGGACACTTCATCCTCTAAAATCGCAAGAATCGGACGACCCTTTGGGATTTCATCTCTTTTAGCGATAACAACTTCTCCACCCTGACTTAAAACCATTTGGGCTAAGTCGTCTAAGACGCAGTCGTCCTCGTGATCGATGTCGAAAGGATGAATCGATAAGCCACCTGATTTCTGATCAATCTTGCCAAAAATGCTGACTTCGTCAGTGACAATCAATTTTCGCACCTTGCCTTGAACGACTGCTTTCGAAATTTGAAAGATATTCTTCCTTGTTCGGTTCCCAGCTTCGGCAAAACGAAACTCAAGCAGTGCTTTTTCTAGCGACTTTTTTGAATCATCTTTCACTGTCTTTCGAATTTTCTGGCAAACCTCACTCGTATTATTTTTGCAGAACGAGTTTGAAATCGAAG
>JAYVAZ010000659.1:0-2109 GCA_043750675.1 Pseudobdellovibrionaceae bacterium
GTTGGCCGCAGATTTAACTGCCCACTGCGAGGCCTATCTGTTACAAATTCAATTAAAGAAATTTGCCGCTTGGTACTCGACAGGGTATCCTAATGCCGCTCTATTTAGAAAAACAATATTTCAGTCCAAAACTGCAGAAGAAGTTTTGCAAGCAACGATTGAATTTTTTGAACTGGCTAAAATGAACGAACAAGACAATCAAGATAACGAAGGTTTCTTGATGGGTGGACACGGTTAAAAGAAGGAAAGAAAATGCAAGATCCAAAGAAAATTAGAAACATCGCTATCATTGCTCACGTCGATCACGGAAAAACGACGTTAGTGGATCATTTGATCAAACAGGCGGGAACATTTCGTGAAAATCAAGCGGTAGAAGAAAGACTTATGGATTCTATGGATCTTGAAAAAGAACGTGGAATTACTATCGCAGCAAAAAATGCTTCTTTTACCTATAACGACATTAAAATTAATATCGTCGATACTCCGGGACATAGTGACTTCGGTGGAGAAGTTGAACGTGTATTAAACATGGTAGATGGCGCAATCTTACTTTGCGATGCTTCTGAAGGACCACTTCCGCAGACTCGTTTCGTTTTGAAAAAGGCCTTAGAACAAAACATCAAGGTCATCGTAGTTATTAATAAAATTGATCGTGCGGATGCTCGTATTCAGGATGTTCATAATGAATTATTCGATTTATTTATCGATCTAGAGGCAACTGATGAACAGTGTCACTTCCATACTATTTATGCGATCGCTCGCGAAGGTATGGCGACACTAGATCCAACAGTAAACACCGGTAATTTAAAAGTTCTTTATGATGCTATCGTAAATTTAGTTCCGCCTCCAACGATTGTTGAAAACGCACCTTTGCAATTAATGGTTTCGAACATTGGTTACAACGACTATGTAGGACGACTAGCAATAGGACGTATGCGTGGTGGTTCAGTAAAAGTTGGTGATGACATTGTTTGTGTTCAGGAACACGCGCAGAAAAAAGTTAAAGTCAGCGCACTATTTCAATATTACGTAAATTCCCAGGTTCCGGTGCAAGAAATTGGTGCTGGTGATATGGCGATTATTGCCGGTATCGAAGATTTCACAATCGGGGATACAATTACTTCAGCAACTAACCCACAAATTCTTCCGCGTATCAAAGTCGACGAGCCTACTGTGGGAATGCTTTTTTCTGTAAATAATGGTCCGTTCGCCGGGTTAGAAGGTAAAAACGTAACTTCACGTAAAATTTTGGAACGGTTAGAACGTGAACTTCTTTTTAACGTTTCGATCAAAGTAGAAAAAACTGATGCCACCGATGCTTTTAAAGTGGTTGGTCGAGGCGAATTGCAGTTAGGCGTTTTAATCGAACAGATGCGCCGCGAAGGTTTTGAATTATTAGTTTCTAAACCACAAGTTGTAATTAAAAATGAAGGTGGACGCAAATTAGAACCGTTTGAACATGCGGTTATTGATATCGAAGATCCTTACGTTGGCCCGGTCACTGAAAAATTAGGTATGCGTAAAGGTGTAATGACAAATATGGTTCAAAAAGGAACTGGTCGTACTCGTTTGGAATTTAGAATTCCAGCACGTGGTTTGATTGGTTACCGATCTGAATTCTTAACCGACACTCGTGGTACGGGTTTATTAAATACGAACTTTGATGGTTGGGATGACTATCGCGGTGATATCAGTTCTCGTATTAACGGTGCGATGGTATCGGATCGCATTGGTGAAGCGAATGCTTATTCGATCTGGAATAAACAAGAACGTGGAACCATGTACGTAAATCACGGTGATAAAGTTTATGAAGGAATGATTGTCGGTGAACATGCTAAAGATAATGATTTGGTTGTTAATATCGTCGAAGCCAAAAGAATGTCGAATGTTCGCGCGTCTGGTTCAGATGAAGCTATTCGGGTAATTCCGGTTCGTCCTATGACGCTTGAAAAGGCTATGGAGTGGATCAAGGAATCGGAACTAATCGAGGTTACGCCTCAGTCTATTCGTCTTCGATTGAAAGAATTAGATCCGCATAAGCGACCTAAAAAGAAAGACTAGTTTTTAATTTCAAATTTCGGGATAGTCTATAAAAAAAGAGCCATTACC
>JAYVAZ010000660.1:0-1890 GCA_043750675.1 Pseudobdellovibrionaceae bacterium
AAATCGCCCGATTACCGCGAAACTCCGGAAATTAATTTTAATTATTTTAATGCCGAATCCGATCCTACAATGGACGATTTAAATTCGACCGTAAAAGGATTCAAAAAGGCTCGTTTGATTAACAGATCCATCAACGATAATACAATTGTTAAAGAGTCTTATCCTGGTGCTGACGTTCAGACCGACGAACAAATTAAAGAATTCGTACTAAAGGAAAGCTGGGGTCATCATGCCTCTTGTTCAAACAAGATGGGATCAAAAAACGATCCTACTGCAGTTGTGGACAGCGAATTCAAAGTCATCGGAACCGAAGGATTACGGGTTGTAGATGCATCCGTTTTTCCGCGTATTCCGGGATTATTTATTTGTTTACCAACAATGATTATTTCGGAAAAAGCAGCAGATCTGTTGATTAAAAAGTACAAAGTCTAAAACGATATTACGTTTTTAAAATGATAGAGCTTAAAGAGATCGCGTAAAGCATGTGGATTTACCCGATCTCTTTAAGCGACCTATTAACCCGATCTATTTAACCCAGAATCGAAACCAAACGCCGGCGTAATAGCCGGTTAAATTAGCCGTTCTTTTATTGCCGTCATTATCTACGGCGGCATCACCCTTTTCAAAGGCTCCTTGAAAGGTTGTCACATCTTTATTGTGCTTTAAACTGGCAAAATTCATCGAACGATATCCGACGTCTACTGCAAATGTTGTCGAATCCGACATCAACATTTCGTAACCCAAACCGCCCTCATTAAAAGACGTATTTCCACGAACGTCTTCATCGAAATCGGCCGCAGATAATGCCGTCGCGCCGGTCGCATTCAAAGCGTAAGCATTTTTAATAACGATATTCGCGGTTCCAAAATCTAATGTTAAAAATAATTTCGACTGCGGCCACTGCTTTAAATTTAGTTCGACTCCGACCTTTGGAGCTACAACGCTGACGTCACTTTTTAATTTATAATATTCAACACCGGCAGCGCTGGATCCCACTACGTTAAGAACAGTCGGTTTCAAAACCTCAATACCAAATTTTAAACTTATAACTTTACTGGAATAAATAAACCCGAATTCTCCGCCACTCCCGGTTTTAAAACCCGTATCAAATTCTACATTATTTCCACCAGAAGTTTCAAACGGGCTATCCTCACCAGCCAAGTTTGGAACAGTAATGTAACTGCCTCTAAGATATGCGGCAAAATTTTCCTTATTAAAATCAAATACCCGCCCCCAACTGGTGGAAGCGAATCCCATAAAAATGACAGAAATAAATAATTGTTTTTTCATTCGCAAAAAAGCGCCCTGGTAATTATATTTTTTTGAAATCAATAACTAATTTCGAAGTATCTTTGCTGCCTTCAACGTCCTGAACTTTAATTTCAGCTTTTTGTTTTAGATCCAAAACCAGGCTCAAAGATCGAGACTGGCTATCGAATAACAACTGCCCTTTTTTAAAGAACTCTGATTTTGCCACTATGGTGTTTATTTCTCTTTGAGTTAACTTCGCATTTAATGTCTGCGCCAAATCAATAATTAATCGATTCGGGTTTTGCTTTAGCTCAATATTATAATAGCCGACTTTTCCAGTATTTTTAAGCATAGAAGAATTACCGATATCCATAACCAATCGCTCTAATTTTTTATCCTTGGTATTGGAAGCGCGGATCGCTAAAACGCTGAATCCTTTGCCCGCAACTCCGCCGCGCGCGACTCCATAATTTTTTAATAATTTATCGTCAGTGTAAACTTTTTGTAGGGGTTGTGGCGGTAACGCTGCTTGCACCAGCAAGCCCGTTGAAAAAATCAAACCGCAAAAAACCAATGAAATTTTTTTAATTGCAAAATTCATTTTAAACTCCATTTTAAAATTAATCACATGCTTACTTT
>JAYVAZ010000661.1:0-1945 GCA_043750675.1 Pseudobdellovibrionaceae bacterium
AACTTTGGCAAGAAAAAAACACTCCTCGCCAACCGTCGAATTTTTAAATATGGATATTTTAGAATTTAGCTCTTCAAAAAAGTACCAGGGTTTGATCGCGCTGGGAGTGGTCGATTGGGTATCTTTGTCAAACTTGATAGAAAATCCAACCTACATGGGCATCAACAAAATAATTATCAGCTACAATGAAAAAACCAAAGATCTTGTTTACCATTACTATCATAAGTACTTCAGAAAAACTTCGCGGCTCACGGAGTACCCCCTTCGTTACACGCAAAAGGAAGTGGTCGATTTAATGAATTCCAAAGGGTTTAAACTACAAAAAATTTCTAAGCATGGCCTGGGATCTGGAAAAATTTGCTATTTTATAAATGAAAATCATTCTTAATCTTCAAAAATTGATGATAACGTTTTTTCCGCCAAGGATCGCTTCCATCTGAACTTACCGAATTGGCCGGATGAATAACTACTAACTTTTTGGAGCGTTCTCTATAAAAAAGATATTCCGTGGTCATTGCCTTGCTGAATCCCCGCTGTTCCTTATAATTGGAACTAAAGCTCCAAACACTGGCTAACTTTGCAGCCGGGTGTAATATTGATTCTTGCGACCTAACCTGCAAAATTTTATTTTCTACAAGTAACGGAACTAATATTTTTCCTATTTTTGGAATTAAATGAATGTACTGATGGGATTCTAAAATAGAAAAGTTCATTCCTAGCTGTTTTGAAATTTGGAACTGGCTAGAAAATTGGTCAGTAACAAAGTTTCTTTCAAATTTGCCAAAAAAAAGATCCCGGAAGTTAATCATTTTATTTCCTGATTTTACGCCAGAGGTCAAATTAAAATGAAAACTAATATCTATGGGATATCTTTTTAAATCATCCAAAAGGTATTCAGTGTTTGGAACGTTTGTCATCAAAGATACCCGTCCAACCAATCCATACTTCACCAACTGAAGAATGGCCTCGTTAATAGGTTTAGAAAGTCCCCAATCATCTGCTACGAAAATTTTTTGCACCACATAAGTTTAAATGAAAATTTTAAAAAGTTTAACTTCTTTAATAAATTGTTACTATGTGGGCCATGAAGAATTTTTTTAGAGGTAAAATTTTTTTTAGCATAGCCCTTTTTGCGATAATCTATTTACTATTTTCGGATATTTTTACTTTGGCAAAACTAAATGTTTATGCGGAGCGCGATTTTTTTAGATCCATCGACCTTTTTGCCGGAAATTTAATTTGGTATGGACCAGAACTTAGCGGCGGGGGGTTCAGCCCGGGGCCGTTTTTCTATTATCTCATTGGTCTACCTTCTTATTTTTTTGGTTATACCGGCCTCATTGCGCTGGAAATAGGATTGCTAAGTTTGGCAATGGTCTGTTTGTGGCTTTTTCTAGATCACCTACACAGCGAACGCTTTGCCTGGATCGCCCTGCTTATTTTATTAAATTCAAATGTGGTGCTTATAGATTTGCTTTATGTTTGGAATCCCGCCTTTATCTTTTTCTTCTGGGTTATTCTTGCGATTTCTTTGGTTTTGTTAGCTGGTAAAACTTACGCAAATATCGCCTGGCCAGTTTTTTGTATTGTCTTGGGCCTAGCCGGTCAAATTCATGTAATGACTTTCTTTTGGTTTCTAATTCCCGTGATCTTTTTTTCCAGAGAATCGATTTCTTTTAAAAAACTGCTTTACGGATTTGGTATCATTGCAGCAATTCAACTTCCCTTTTTCATTTGGTACACGATTCATCTAAATGAATTTGCGCTATTTCCAGCCGTGCAACAGATGCTAGGCAACATATCGTTTTTCCGCTACCTACTGTTTGTTTTTAGCATGTACTTAGAGCTAATAGATAAGACAATCATAACTAGTTCATTTCTAAAGTTCTTTGACTATAAGATAATTTCCGTCTTTTTCTGCTTGATCATTTTTTCTTTTTTAACA
>JAYVAZ010000662.1:0-6234 GCA_043750675.1 Pseudobdellovibrionaceae bacterium
ATCGCTGAAACGCCAGCGGCAACAATTGATCGGCGGCGGTGGGATCGCCTTGCTGGCTTAAAAGGCTTTGAATTAGGAGCGCAAGAGTTTATTCCAAAACCCTTCTACCTAAAGGAGCTGTTGATTCGAGTGGCTCATGTTTTGGAAAATCACTCCCCTTCTTTAGAAATCAAATTGTTAGATCGGTTGATTCGTTTTGATGAAATGTCGATCCAGTTCAATGATGGCCGTTTCGAATATCCCCCCGTTACAGACATGAAAGTCCTCAAACTGCTTTATGAAAAGTCACCAATTGCTGTTAGTCGCGACGAAATCTTTGATATCGTTTGGGGAAAAGATAAAACGCCTAATTTGCGTACGGTCGATAATATTATCGTTCGTATCCGCGATTTCGTCGGACCGGAATCGGAAGCTAAGTTAAGATCTGTTCGGGGTGTAGGATATCAGTGGTTGAAAATTCCAACTGAAGGGGAAAATAATGAATAAAAGATTTGTAGATACGCTGGCTGGCATAAATGGAAAAATTCCTCCGGTCTGGATGATGCGACAAGCGGGTCGATACCATACACATTATCAAAATCTTCGGGCCAAACATTCCTTCATGGAACTTTGTAAAAATCCAGAGCTGGCAGCCCAAGTAGCGATGGGCCCAATTCAGGATTTTGATTTCGACGTGGCTATTTTGTTCAGTGATCTTCTTTTTCCCTTAGAGGCCCTGGGAATGGGTTTAGAATATACCGACGCGGGACCAAGATTAGCTTGGCAGCTAAGGCCCGAAAATATTAATCAATTAGTCCCAGCTACCGAAGCCTTGGAGAAATTATTTTTCCAAAAGAAGGCGGTCGAGCTGACCAGACAAATGTTACCTAAAGATAAAAGTTTAGTTGGTTTTGTCGGTGGAACATGGACCTTGTTTGTTTATGCTTGCGAAGGTTCACACACCGGCGGAATGATTTTAAGTAAAAAGCAACTCCCGTTATTCCAGAAATATTTGAGTTTTATGCTGCCGCTGCTGAAAGAAAATATTCGCTTACAATTAGAAGGCGGCGCCGAAATTGTTTACCTCTTCGACACGGCCGCCGGAGAACTAAGTCCCGCCATGTTTCAAGAATGGATCGAACCCGGGCTGTTGACTTTAGCTGAAGCTTATCCAAAAAAACTGGCCTATTACTCAAAAGCCACTTACCCGACTCATTTTTCGAAGAAATTTCTATCCAGCCCCTGGGCAGGATTAGGGTTTGACCATAAAGTAGGATTGCCGGATCTATTAAAAAACAAACCTAACAAAGGATTCTTGCAAGGAAATTTCGATCAAAATTTATTACACGCCGAAACTGATTTTTTTAAGTCAGAGTTTTCGAAGTTTCTTAAAACCTTTTCTGAAGTTGATGTTGCCCAACGCGGAAGTTGGGTATGTGGGCTGGGCCACGGTGTTCTGCCAAAAACCCCCGAACACCACGTGCGATTTTTCGTAGACGAAGTTAGAAAGGTTTTAGGGTAACTTATGTCGGAAAATTCTAAAATTTTAGAAAAATATGATCTGCCGATACCCAGATACACCAGCTATCCAACGGTTCCTTTCTGGGAAAACAACCTGGATACTCAGCAATGGTTGTTGGATATTAAAAAAACTTTATCACCAGATGATTCTAGTTGGTCGCTGTATTTACATATTCCATTTTGTGAATCCCTTTGTACTTTTTGTGGTTGCAACACAGTTATTACTAAAAATCACAACTTAGAATTGGATTACGTTAAAAGCCTACTAAAAGAATTTGCTGTTTATTTAGAAAGCGAACCGTTGTTAAAACAACGGCCGTTAAAGCATATTCATTTAGGCGGCGGAACTCCGACCTTTTTAAATGCAGAAAATCTAAGATATTTATTCAAGGGCCTTTTTGAAAATATTAAAATTCAAGAAAAAGATTTTGAAGCCTCTATCGAAGTTGATCCGCGACGAACTAATTCCGAACACTTAAAAGTTTTACGGGATTTTGGTTTTAATCGTATCAGCATGGGGGTCCAAGATTTTGAAGCCGAGGTACAAAGGCTCATTAATCGTATACAACCTTTCGAAATCACCAAAGAACTAGTTGATCAAAGCCGTCAGTTAGGTTTTACTTCAGTCAATTTTGATTTAATCTATGGACTGGCTAAACAGACCCCTGAAAGTATGAAAAAAACAGCGGAGTTAACTTTACAACTGCAACCCGACCGAATCGCCTTGTACAGTTTTGCATTAGTTCCCTGGATAAAACCGGCCCAACGTTTATTTAAAGACGAGGACCTACCTTCGGGGTCCGAAAAACGTGACCTCTATGAAATCGCGCGAGATATTTTTTTACAGGCTGGATATTTAGAAATCGGCATGGATCACTTTGCTAAACCTGAAGAGGATCTTAGTATCGCGATGAAAAATAAAAGTTTGCATCGAAATTTTATGGGTTACACGAATCAAAGATCTGATTTACTTTTGGCACTTGGGGTAAGCGGAATTTCGCAAACACCCTACAGTTTCCATCAAAACGAAAAACTGTTACCAAAATACGAGATCTCGATTAACCAATCGATGATACCTACGTTTAAAGGGCATCTGCTAAATGATCTGGACCAGAAACGGCAAAAGCAGATTCTAGAATTTATTACCTGCGGAGAAACCACTTTTGAGTCAGAGTTGCAGGCTAAATTAGCGGAAACAGAATTAGCCGAAATGATTGGCGACAAATTGGTTGAAATCAAAGATGGAAAATTAAGACTTACCAATTTGGGAAAACCTTTTATCCGAAACGTTTGTTCATTTTTTGATGAACGCTTAAAGGAAAAGAAACAACACAGCCCCCTGTTTTCAAAATCACTATGAAAAAATCTACCGTTTACATTATTGGTGCAGGATTTTCCGGTCTGACTTTAGCCTTTCGATTACTACAGAAAGGTTTTAAAGTTCACATTTATGAACAGAACTCGCAGGCCGGTGGCCTTATTCAAACCCTGCCGCTGGGAAATGATTTTGCCGAAACTGCCGCTCCTTCCATCACGCGCACTATTGCTGTAAAAAAACTTTGCGATGATCTTGCGGTCGATTTTATTTTGCCAAAAAAACTTTCTAAAAAAAGATGGATCTTCCGTGGTCGCCCTCATAAGTGGCCGCTGCGAATTATTGAAACCTTAGAATTAATTTATCGGTTTGTTTCGGCCCGCATTAGAAAACAATTACGTCCCTTACCACAAGAAACGTTAAATCAATGGGGTTCAAGAGTTTTAGGACCGGCCGCTTCACACTACTTGTTGGAAACGGCCTTACAAGGTATTTATGCCGGCGATGGACAACGCCTAAGCGCTTCGTTATTACTTTCGCAACTATTTAACCCGCACCGTGAAAAATTCAAAGGCGTGTTAGGTTTTAAAAACGGAATGGGTACTTTAATTAAGGCTTTAGAAATTAAAATACTTAGCCTAGGTGGCGAAGTCCATTATTCATCGAAGGTGACCCTATCAGAAATGGAATTGATGCAATCCAAAAATCCAGGACCGGTTGTTCTGGCGACATCTGCAGATGCGGCAGCCCTTTTCCTGGAACCACGCTTCGAAACTTTATCTCACCTGCTACGCCGAATTGAAATGATTCCTTTGGTCACGGCTACCGTTTTTTTTCCAGAAGAAAAAAACCTGACTCACGGTTTTGGCTGCCTAATCCCGCGAAATTTGGGTATAAATGTTTTAGGAGTATTGATTAACTCAGACATTTTTACCAAACCCGATGGCCTCCGTTCCGAAACATGGATTATCGGGGGTGCCACAAACAAGAATTTTATTAACTTTTCAGATCAAGAAGTGGTCGAGATAATTTTAAAAGAAAGACTGCAGATCTTGAAGTCGCATGCAAAAATCCAGAAGATCAAAATTGTTCGGTGGCCGAAAGCCCTGCCCCATTACAACACCGATTTGGAAAAACTGCTGCCGCTGTTAGCGGAAGCTGAAAAGGTCCTGGAAACTCAACAAGTTTACCTACATGGAAATTACCTAGGGGCGCTGGGGTTGAGTAAAGTATTAGATCGCACAGAAAACCTTTGCAAAGATTTGGATGGATCGTATGGGTAAAATAGGTTTGATATTAAACAATATCGGAACACCCCGATCGGCAGCACCGAAAGACGTCGCGGTTTACTTAAATGAATTCTTAATGGATCCAGATGTTATTAGTTTGCCCTATTTATTGCGGGCTTTGTTAGTAAAAGGGCTTATCGTTCCATTCAGGAGTAAAAGTTCGGCTAAAAAATATCAAGCGATTTGGAGTGATCGAGGATCACCATTACTTTATCTGACCGAAGATTTACAAAAAAATTTACAAGAATATTTAGGCGAAAACTTTTTAGTGCTAATTGGGATGCGTTACGGGCGCCCATCACTGGAGAACGCCATGGAACAGTTACGAGTTGCGGGAATCAAAGATGTGGTGTTCGCTCCTCTTTTTCCGCAATACTCCGAAGCAACAACAGCTTCGGCGTCTAAATATTTTGAAAAACTTAATAAAAAATATGGTTTCAAAACTAAAATCTTGAAACCATTCTATAAAGAAGAGTTTTTTTTACGACCCACGGCTGCGCTGATCAAAGAAAAAATTAAATCGACGCTCCCGGATCATTTTTTATTTTCTTATCATGGTTTACCAGCGTCCTTAGTAAAAAAAACGCCGGGGTGCCTACAGGCCAACTGCTGTGCGGCTGCGGGCGCATGTGAAAAAAATTGTTACAAGGCGCAATGCCACCGCACCTCCGAACTTTTGGCCGAACAATTAGGATTAACCCCTGATCGTTGGAGCACGTCGTTTCAGTCCCGCCTTGGCCCTTCCCGGTGGATAGGTCCGTCAACCTTGGATGAAGCCGATCGCATCGTGGCGGTGGGAAAAACTTCCTTATGCGTGGTTGCGCCGTCGTTTGTTACGGATTGTTTGGAAACTTCGGAAGAATTAGGTATTGAATTGAACGCAAATTTTAAAAACAAAACAGGCAAGGACTTAGATCTGGTGCCTTGCCTAAACGCATCGGCCGCTTGGGCCGAAACTTTTGCTGATTATATTAGAAAGAATTTTACGTTTTAGTTGTCTATTTTTTAACCGGCGTGGCGCGGTTACAACCAGGGAAACCACCTAATCGTTCATAAAATTTAATTCTTGGGTCCAAAGTACAGACTTTTTTGTAAACCTTAGGATTTTTTGCTTTACAGTCCAAATACTTTGTTAATCCGGCATTATGTTCGGCTTCTGGCATTGGGTTGTGTGAGTGCCAGTAACTGCCCGCAATACGTTTTGTTTTTTCTTTGTTTAATATACCAAAAGGCGCCTTGTTGCGATTCATTGATCCCTTCAGAACATCAAATGCACATGCTGTGCAACCCTCCGGAGTCATGATCCCTTCCTTAGATAGGGATTTACAGTTAGGTCCGCGCCAAGAACGCAGTTCGGGCGCCAGCTCCATCTGGTACATACAGACGGCAGGTCCATTGGGAACATCATTATCTGTATTGTTCTTTACGTTCGGGTTGCAGGAACTTTCCGCAAATGCCGTCAACTCGTAAATCCAAGTGTAAAAAGCCACCTTCATATCAGGGGTAAAATCTTTAAATCCTGGGCATCTATTAGGAGCATCGAAATCGGCATAGTTTTGCATAAAAACAGAAGCGTCGCGATTTTTCTTGATGTCTTCGCCGACCATTTTGGCGATCATTTTACCTAGGTCACCGACTTTGCCTTTTTCACCTGGTTCGATGAAAAAACGAGAACAATGCGGATAATCGGTAAACTCTTCCTGCGCCCATTTAACCAAACTGCATCGTTGCTGTGTGGCCGGATTTTTGGATTGCCACTGCTCCTCGGTACAAGGAGGAAATCCAGATTCTACTTCGCCCTGGAAAACATCAATTAAACTAAAATCTTTAGTGACATCAACAGCAACTGACATAGGAGCCGTGATAGCGCCACCAGTGAGGGCGGTGTCTGCTTCGTCATCGGCGAAAGAAAATGATGCAGCTGAAATCAGGGCTGCGAACGATAAAGTGGCTAGTAAATTATATTTCATTGAAACCTCTTATTTTTTTGCTTTTACGTATTCACAATTGAAACTATCTTTGGGCTGACCTTTTATTTGAAAATCAAATGTCAGTTTATCACCATCTATAGTTAACGTTTGGATCCGTTCTTTATTATCTTTCTTTTTTGGGCATTCCTCCACACGCGCC
>JAYVAZ010000663.1:0-2676 GCA_043750675.1 Pseudobdellovibrionaceae bacterium
CTGATTTAGACTAAGCCATACAATAGGCCTTTTCCATCCTAAACCAAATATGATCGAGATAAGAGACTAGGTAAAAAAACGAAGAAATTTTCAAATTAAAAACAAAACCTGGACTAAGCAAAATCATTGTAGAAACTAAAAATTGGACCACAGAAAAGCGAAGGCGGTACTCAAGAAATTATCCGCGAGAAAATAAATCCCCTCAACGGCCTTTCCCCTACAACCATACGAGATGTTATGGCTCTTAACTGAACGGTTTTAAAGGGATTCGCTGTCAAACTTTTCGACGATCCCTGAACTAATTATTGTTCAAAATCTTAACAGTTTCAAAGGCTACTAAAATAAAATACATTGGGCCTTCATTAAAAACACACTCCAAAAGGAACAACTTATGAAAAATTATATTTTATTGGCAATCAGTCTTTTATTCTTAGGAACCGCAAACGCACAAAGTTTTGAATTTGATTCCGAAATCGCTATCGTTAAATGCAAAGGAACTAAAGATCAGTTTTCGATCTTTTTAACTTCTTACATCGATCCGGCCACCAAAACGGCCATAGCATCCACTGCGGAAATTGGATACATAGTAAAAGTCTGGGAAAGCAAAGACGCCGGATTTCTTATGGGCGAAATTGATTCTAGTATTAATATGCAAAGTAATTACGTGGCCATTGAAGGTGCAATAGAATCCAATCAAACAACCTACAAGTACACAATGCCTTGGTTCTATGGTGAGACTGGTGAGGTTGGCGGTGAGGTCTCAGGAAAAGGACAAAACAATGAGTTTGTTACTTCACTCACTTTAAAAACCGGAATTGTTAACGGCAACGTAAAAGTCGAATGCACAGCCGCACTGAAGAAGACCAAAACTAAGTCGGAAGTAGAATCCACGTCTTGGTAACGTAAAATGATAATTTACAAGGCAAAGACTTCACCAACAGAACAAGGAATTTTAAAAATGGACACTATTAGTATAAACAAAAAAAACAAATCTTCAGTTCTCGTTTTTTCATTAGTATCCCTTTTTATATTTACTGCAAATACTGGTTGCGAATCTAAAGTTGCCGAAGTTGCCGCAACGGGTGTTATTGATAAAACGACAACTGATTACAAAATTAAAGCCCAAAACGAATTCGACGAAAAAATATCCTTGTTGCAATCTAAAGTCAGCCGGATTCGTGAAACCGTATTGGCCATTCAAAAAAACATGAATATTAAAAGTCTGGTTCCTTTGTCTGTTTTTGATTTGATCTCGGAAGCCAATCTAAAAATTCAAGACGAGTTAGTTACCGTCAAAAGTAAAACTCTTTCGATCAAAGGTTCTTTTTACTTGAAGTCTGAGTTATTGGCCGAAGAGTGCAAAGAAATTGGCTATCATTTAAGTTCAGATTCTATTTACCCTCTTACTGAGATTAACTACGCACTAAGTTCTTGCCAAACAGATGGGGCGTACTTGCCAGCTATTAAAGTAACTTTTTCAGAAAACAAAGTTCAGTTTCAAATAGTTGATTCTAATCTTAAAAAACTTTTGCCATTTAATTCCATTAAGGAAAAGATACCAGGATGTGAATTTGGATCGAACCCAGACAGGACCACTTCTTGTTCAAATATTCAAATAGGCGAAACCAAGGAAAACTATTGGTTTGGAGATATATTTTCAGACGGAATAACTAAAATTACGATCACTGCCTTTGCAAAGGACACTTATCAACTAACCTACGTTGGCGAGATTGTAATCAGCGCAGACGGGTCAATTTCAAAATTTCAAATTATCCCGGTAAAACCAATGGACACGCAAAACTCATCCGACGAAGAAAATCCTGACGATGAAACTTAAGTATATTTTTATACTTTTTTCTGTAGCCTCCGTTTTTATAGGTTGTGGCAAATCCAGCGATTCACATCAAGAATCTGTTTTATTGCATTCGTATCGATTGATTGATCAAAATAAGGTAGACGACGCCATTTCTTTATTAACAGAAGAATCTGAAAAATTGGAGTCCCAACCTTCAGATTTGAATTCACAAGAGTTAGCAAACTTAAAGGCGACTTTAGCTTCTGCCTATGCAAAAAAAGCAGGTATAACGATAAGAGAAATTGCCAAGTCAGCAGATTTGACCAAAAAAATTTCTACTCTAAGTGATCAGCAGGCTAATCTAATCGAAAAGAACGGCTTCCTAATTTTAGACGACAATCTAAAGGGCCTGGTTGGTTTACTACTTACAACCCTTAAAATGACAAAAATTATTTCGGTTTTGCCGAAAATTAAACCCGCAAATTTAATTTATATTCATCAAGCTATCAGAATTTTAGATTCGGTCCAAAACCTAAGTCCTGAAGATTTGATTTATTCGGCGATCCTAAAAATTGTTTACGCAAGAAATTATCTAGAACTGGTCGTACTTGGAAGTCCGAAAAACAAAATGGTATTGGTTGATAACCAGTGTGTTGCCAATTTTACTGAATTTAGGGATCATTTATTAGTAGCTGTGAAGATTTTATCTAGTGGGTTTGAAGATATAGGAACTGCCATGCCAAAGAGAAAAAAGGAAATGAATATTTCCTTAACAAAATTAAGCGAACTAACTGGCCAATTACTTTCATTAAAGGTTACCAGCATCGTCTTAAACCGCGTTAATTCAAATTCGACTGAAAACATTTTTTCGGAATTAGGAT
>JAYVAZ010000664.1:0-4766 GCA_043750675.1 Pseudobdellovibrionaceae bacterium
GCAACCAGGCCGAAGCAATGATAGGCCAAATCTTTTTCGTCGAAGAAGGCGTGCTTGAATCCCAACCCGAAGAAACTATTTTTCTACGGGAAATTTTAAAGTTCGAAGTCTTCGATCAAAACGGAAGTTTTGCTGGCATCATAGAGGGATTTTCCAGTAATGGGCCGCAAGATTTGCTGATTATCAGCAATAACGGTAAATCTTTTGAGATGCCTTTTGTTGCACCGTTAATACAAAAGATCGATCATTCAGCCAGGAAAGTATTTTTGATTATTCCGGAAGGGATCCAGGATTTATAATGAATCGATTTTCTGTTATTTCTTTATTTCCCGAGATCGTCCAGTTCAACCTTGAAAAAGGAGTCACGGGACAGGCTTTGAAGAAAAATGTTTTTGCATTAGAACTTATTAATCCCAGACTTTTCACCAATGATGTTCATAAGACCGTAGACGATCGACCTTTTGGTGGAGGCGATGGCATGGTTATGCTGGCCGAGCCTCTGGAGAAGGCGATTAAGAGCGTACAAAAGCCAAATTCAAAAGTAGTCTTTCTCTCACCTCAGGGTAGAAATTTAACTGCCGACTTAAGTCGGGAGTTATCACATGAAGAACATCTTATTTTAGTTTCCGGAAGATATAGTGGAATTGATCAGCGACTTATTAATAAATATGTAGATTTAGAAATTTCAGTTGGCGACTATGTGGTCTCAGGAGGTGAACTTCCCGTTTGCCTATTAATTGATTCAGTAGCGCGATTTATTCCCGGGGTATTGGGCCACGCTATGTCGGCGGCTGAAGACTCGTTTTCCGATGGTATGCTGGAGGCGCCTCAGTTTACTCGCCCAGCCCGTTTTCTGGATCAGGAAGTACCCGAGGTTTTAAGTTCGGGAAACCACGCTAAAATTAAAGAATGGAAAGAAAAAATGTCTCTCGTTGTTACCTGGAAGAAAAAACCCGAACTATTAAGTCAAACGCAGATTCAACAAGCGAAAGCTGTGTTCGAACAACTGGCGGAACAGGACAGAAGCGTTTTGGGATTAAAGGGAAAAATAAGTGAGTAAGGAATTGTTAAAAGACCAAAAATCATTTCCCAAGTTAGCATTGGGGTTAGTTCATTATCCTATTTTTGACCGTGAAAAACGTATTGTTGCTACTAATATCACCAATTTTGATATTCATGATATCGCCAGAGCCTGTACCGTTTACGGCGTTGATCGTTATTTTTTAATTCATCCGGCCCAAGAGCAGTTGATGTTTGTCGAAAGAATATTAGATCATTGGAGAGTCGGTCAGGGGTCCAAGTTTAATCCATTCCGCAAAACCGCTTTAGCCCAGGTCAGCACTGCCGAAACTTTGGATCAGGCAGTGAAAAGCTGGGGAATGGATCAATGCGTAAAAATCGCTACTCACGCAAGGGTAGTTCCCGGCACGCAGTCGTATTCCTGTAAAAAAGTAAAAGACACCTTATTTGTAGAAAACAAACCGGTTTTTTTGCTGTTTGGGACTGGATTTGGGATGACTGACGAATGGATGCAGCAATGTGATGGAGTTTTAGAAAGTATTCAGGGAGCGCCACCTAAGGATTATAGGCATTTATCGGTTCGATCGGCTGTAAGTATCTATCTTGACCGCATTATGGGACCATGGTAACACCAGTACTCAATTTTTCGACGAGGAACTTATGGCAAAAGCAGCAGCACCAAAAAAGACAGTTAAAAAACCAAAACCGGCGTCTGCGCCTAAAGCAGAGACGAATTTAATTCGTCGTATTACTTCAAAAGCAAAAAACGCACAGATCGATCCATTCAAAAGTGGTGATACTGTAAACGTTTTCGTTAAAGTAAAAGAGGGTGAAAAGGAACGCGTGCAGTTGTACAAAGGCATCGTTACAAAAATCCAAGGTTCTGGAATCGCAAAATCTTTTACTGTTAGAAAAATTTCTTCTGGTATCGGTGTGGAAAGAATTTTCCCTTTTTCTAGTCCAGCGATTGATCGCGTAGAACTCGTTTCTATCGGTAAAGTTCGCCGTTCTCGTTTGTACTATCTTCGTGATCGCGAAGGTAAGTCAGCGAAAATCAATTCAGAGATGTATACTGCATCTGCTGAAGACAAAGCTGCGGCCGCAGCAGCAGCTGCCGCGACAACAGCAGAATAGAATTTCAATTAAATTTTAAGTTTTTAAAGGCAGGGGAATTCCTGCCTTTTTATTTTTATTACCAGCACAGCCTTGATTTGAGTGGGGCTAGACTTCAGTAGTCTTCAATAGTAGCCTTTTCTTGATGGTCACAAAAAGGAAATCGACGGTTAAGAAAAACAGCAAGAATGCGAAACTAAAAACGCGAGTCTTTAAAAAAATAAAATGGACTCAGTATTTGCCGGCGTTAGTGATTGGGGTCGATGAAGTGGGTCGCGGTTGTTTAGCCGGGCCAGTTTATGCGGCCGCATGCGTTTTACAGAATCCATCAATGGACAGGTTTCTCACTGACTCGAAATTATTATCCGAAGATCGTAGAAATTTCTTTTCACGGCAAATTCACGCCGAACATTTGGTTTCCATTCAATTTGCAACCGAACTTGAAATTGAAACCGTAAACATATTTAAGGCATCTTTACTGGCGATGAAGCGAAGTGTGCTGGAGCTCTGTCAGCGAATTGATCTTACGGATTATAAAGAAGTACTGGTTATGATCGACGGTAAATTTACTATTCCTGACCTAGCCATTGAAGGAATAAAACTGCGGCAGATGGCCATAGTCAAAGGGGACTTGCGAGTGTCTCCCATTTCAGCTGCATCAATTGCAGCTAAAGTGGCTCGTGATCGGTTTATGAAGGAATTGGCGTTAACCTATAAGGAATATGGATTTGACAAGCACAAAGGATACGCTAGCCCTTTTCACCGACGGAAAATTAAGGAAATTGGACCTTGTCCCGTTCATCGAAAAACCTTTGCTGGCGTTAAAGAATACTTATAGCGAACACAAAAAAGGTTTTTATTCCGAACATTTGGTTACGGAATTTCTAAAGGCTCAGGGGTTCAAAATATTGTTCAAAAGACTGAAAACTAAATTCGGCGAAGTCGATCTGGTCGTCGCAAAAGAGGATGTTACTTACTTGATTGAGGTCAAAACGGTCAGTAACTTGGATTTTATCAGTTACCGAATTAATGCTAAACAAAAACGACGGCTGTTTAGAAATTACGAATATCTGTTGTCGAAATTTGGCGATTCCGTACTGCTAGCGGCTTATGTTATGAAAAAAGATCAACAGGCTGAAGTATTATTTCAAGAAATCGGTAAGTTTTAAAAACCGTAAGGATCCAGAATATTTTCTGGAATTGTCGATTTCGGTTGCCCGTCCCAGACGAAGCTAAAATTGATCGTTGAATTGATATCACCGCCGGTGGGGCGGTACTGAATGACATTCAGGTACCAGCAGTCGCCCGGGAGTTTTACCTGGGCGCCGTAACCAAATGACTTCAAACGGGAACTGTCATTCAACGGATTGAGATCGTAAGTAAACTTGCCAACAAATTCGATGTTTCTATATATTTTTTTACCGGAAACGGTGACGTCTTCAGTGCGGGTCGATTTATCAACCGAAGCCGATGGCGTGATATTGTAAGAAAGAAGATGCGCTACCTGTACGAATTCACCGACGGGATTATTTAATCGAACCCGTGTCGAAGTATTGGTTACGTAGTGATAAGGGAAATAGTTGGCTCTTTGATAGACCTGCAAATTATCCAATTTAATAATCAGGTCAGACAAAATATCAGACAAAGGTTGTTCTGAGTTTCTTTCTGCCAAGTACGCATCGAAAGATTGGGATACTTTCCAAAATAAAAATTGTAGGTACTGTGGGTAGCCATCGGTCCATTCTTTTTTGGTAAACTTGTTGGCAATGGATAACGTCACTTTTTTACGATTGTAAGTCCGGTCAGAATAATCAAACTGCAAACCATAGGGGCTATTAATATCGGCATCGGAAATATTTTCTTGATTCGAAAAGAAGGCATCGTCAGGATTGGCCGATCCGAAAAAAGGGTGTTTCGATTGGTACAACCAAGGAACTGAAGTAAAACTTATTTCGGGTACGACTTCGTGTTTGATTCGATCTCCCGAGTTATCGCTGAGATCTCCGTAAACCTTATTAAAATAAGTTTTAAATGAAAGATCTGTACGGAGTTGTCTTTTGTTGGCGGTGCTGTTCACATTAGAAGGGAGATCAAACGCATAAAATGTTTCTCGGTAAGTTATTTTGGGTAAAATATCTAAATATGGACCCATCTGAATTGGATAATAAATCGTCGGAGTAAAATCGACTCTTTGGCCCGATCGAATCAGATCCTGTCCAGGGTCAAAAGTTCCATCTAAATATTTTTTACATTCGTCAAATTTTTCCCAATCTGAAGTTAAACATTTTGCTGCCGCACCACCAGCTGCCATGTGGATGTCGTTAGGACCGGTCGGGCTATAGGCTGCCGATAGGTTGTCGTAACTAAGTCCGGCTCTGGTAAAGTTTGTGTAGTAACCATCGAAAGAAAACAAAAATGGACTTTCGGCAATCTTTGATTCGGCCATTGCGTAGTGAAATTCGGGAAGGCGATGAACGGCGTCTTCATTATTTGCCAGTGGGTTCGACTGCAGTAAATTTACATAGTAGGAGCTGTCGACAGAGAAATGCTGCTTTTCCGTATTTTTAGTTAGGGAAATTCGATTTTCCATGGCCGAATCGCCGTGATTTAAAGTTTCCAAGGGAAAATCTTTT
>JAYVAZ010000665.1:0-3736 GCA_043750675.1 Pseudobdellovibrionaceae bacterium
ACCGCGGTAAAACCGGCAACTATTTTTTTTGTTTTCCAATCGGTGACTAAAAAATCGGGCGATTTTGTTGAATTAAAGTTTTTGCTATCGGTCATTAGGAAAACGTATCCAGAACCTACTCTGGAAGCAGCCGTTGCTGCCAGAACGGCCGCGCCATACATGCCTTTTGATCCTGCAATAATTAAACTTTTCCCGGCAGAGGCTTTATGATCTGACTTTCTTCTTGTCGGCAATAAACGAGAAGCCTGCTTTGCAGTGAACTTTTTAATTGCGTTGGGCTGCATCCGACTCTTTCTGTGTAACAAACTGCGTATCTAAAAACTAAACTAAGGCCGTCCGTTCAGAAATATGGTTTCCGGTTGAATATTGGGCGCCGATATCTGCAATTTTGATTCATTTATGTTTAGTACGCCTTCATACACAAAGCCACCAAATTCTCTTGCTAAAGGAATACTTGCGGAATCGATTTCGCGAGACAGAGTCAGCTTGATTTGAAGTTTGTTCCACTGCAGTTCGGCGGCTGGTGTTCCAATCACGTAAAAAATCGTTTTACCCTGGTAAGGTAATATGACTAAATTGGCAAGGTTCCCTGAAACCAGTTGTCCTTGGCGCAGATCAAGCGCCGGTAGATTAAAGTCATCGTTTGTCGCAAAGGTTGTTGAACTTAAACTGAAAAGTATAAGAAAGGAAATTAATTTCATAAACACCTCGTTTCAATGAAGTACTAAAGCAAGGTGGCGGCCAGGATTAAAGCGATTAACCAGCTGCTGTTGAGACGAAATGCCTCTTTTTTAATTTTCTTAGAGCAGAATTGTCTCGACTGATTTCGCAATTGAAAGTTTTTGAAAGTCTACGGCGGTGAAGTCGCTTCGACTTCGACAATTCTGCTATATAGATCAACAGCCCCGTTAACTAAAACACGAACGCGGTCTGTAGAGACTGGGGTAAAAGTAAACTGACGCCAAACATTGTTGTTGCCAGTAACATTTCCGCCAGTAACATCGGTCCACGCAGTGCCATTCCAGTATTGCACTTGATAGCTGGTAATTCCGTATAATGTAAAAGTCATTCCTAAGGTAGGGGCAGAAGGGGATCCAAAGTTGTCCTGCAAAGTAATCACATCAATTTGACTGATTAGTGTCGGCATACTGAATGTGATCTGTACCCAATCCGGGAAAGTATTCGATGTATTGTCATTCCAGCCACCAGTACTTCCCCAGACGGAACCATTTCGTTCACCATTATTCGTAGTGCTCGGAAGGTAGTTCGCACTGTACGTGCTGGAAGCTGTTGCTGTGCTGCCGTTCGATGCCAATGCAATATTTTGTGATTTACAATAGGATGCGGTTCCCGTTAAAGTCCCACCCATCGTTAAAACTCCACAAGTTGGATTAGTACCTCGATAAATAGTTCCACTATTAGAAATATTTCCAGCTACGGTCAATGCATAGCCTGACATATCCAAAGTTCCTGCTGTGACTGTTAAATTTTGACCGGCAGTATTGATCGAAACGGGTGCCGTCAACGTTACGGTTGCTCCGCCGGTTTTATTAATAGTTAGAGAACCTTTATTAATGTTGGTTCCACCCGCAATAGAAATATTAGCTGAAGTTGTGGAGTACATATTGATCAAAGCTGTTCCATTGTATGATCCCACCGTCGAAGACAGATTTCCTTTGAGGTTAATTTGACTTCCCGTCACTGATGATGTCACCAAAGTGTTAGCAAAGTTCAAATTTCCATCTACATTTAGTGCACTGGTTAAATTAAAAGTCACACCGTCGCGGTTATTTTCAGAAAGAAAATTCACATTGTTAAATGTTAATGCATTCAAATTCATTGAATAAGTGGAAGCCGTCGGAGCAACAAAAGTGACAGTACTTCCGGTAGTACTGACGGCACCGCTAGTATAAATGAATGATTTATAAAATATCGGACTTCCCGAAATGGTTACAGTTCCGCCCGTGGAAGCAATTTCTAAATTGGAAATAACCGAAGTTCCAGAAATAGTCTGACTTGAACTTCCGACTGCTTTGGTCGACATGGTTCCATAAAAATCGGCGCTAGAACTGATATTACCTGCAACGTTGTAAGTACCACCGTTGATCGTACCCGAAGATCCTCCAGCCGTCCTGGTTAACGCTAAATTTCCTAACGCAGAAATGGTTCCCGAAGTTGTCAAAGTATAGGTGTCGTAATTCAAATCTGAATTAAATTCTAAATTATTAACAGTCATCACACCAAAGGTGATGGTTCGACTTGTGTTATAAGGTGCGGTCAGTTTTAAGGTACCGCTGTTATGATTAAATGTTCCTGATCGGGTGAATGTCGATTTAGTAAATAAGGTGCCCGAAGTGGAAGTAAATGTTCCCCCTGTTAAACTAAATATTCCTGAAACTGTAATTGGGGAATTTCCGCCCGCAAAAGTTCCACCGGCTTGTTTCCAGCCTTTGCTTCCAACGGTAATTGAATTTCCTGTGCCTTGGGTGATCGTTCCTGTGTATCCTGATTTAATATCAAAACCTTTTGCTGTGCCGGCGACATTCAGGCTAACGTTGCAGTTGACCCCGCAATAATTGTCATCAAACACAACAACGTCAGTGGAAGAAGGTACGACCCCACCTTGCCAGTTACCGGCCGTATTCCAATTTCCATCCGCCGAAGTCCCTGTCCAGTTGAAAGGATATGTAGAATACCCCGGACAATTCATCACACCAGAATTTGAAAGTGTTCCAAAGAAAACATCTCCACCGTTGCATGAAACCGTTCCGCTGGCCCCAACTGTTAATGTGTCTATAACTGTTAGGTCAAAACCACCTAAATTGAGTGTTCCACTTGTTACAGTCAGATCTTGGCCAGCAGTGCTGTAATTTGAATCTGATAGCATAGTGACCGTTGCTCCGCCCGTTTTTGCAACAACGAGCGAAGTGTTTAGCAATAATGAACCCGCCGTTGTAGTAATATTACTCGAAACAGCTCCTGCTAAAGTTAAATTGGCCGTACCGGATTTTCCATAACTGGAAAAAACGACATCTCCATTAGCAATTAAAGTTCCGTTATTGACTGTTCTGCTACTGCTACCATTAGTGTCGGCGAATGTTAAAGTTCCATTCACATTCATAGTTCCCACAATATTGTAGTTGGCTTGTACCCCACCAAAACTAACATTATAATAACTACTAGAACCGGGAGTTACTGTCGAACCTCCTACGTAATGATAGAAACTTAAGGTTGAAGTTCCCGCATTGATTGTTCCCGAGGTATTTGTAAAATTAGTGTAGTAAAAAGTATGCGTACCAACAAAACTAACGACTCCGCCGGTAGAAGCAATTTCCATATTCATAGTCGTTGCGGTAGCCACCGAACTGATCGTTTGATTTGTAGAACCCACAATTTTTAATAAAGCTGAACCGCGATACCCGATATTACTAAAAACCACATCGCCATATGCTAGTAAAGTTCCTGAATTAATCATATTATACTGTTGACTATTATGACTGTCATTTAAGGTCAAAGTACCATTAATACTCATACTTCCAACAACCGTAAAAGCCGCAGCGTAACCATTAAAAGTGACATTATTGAAAACTATAGATCCTGAAGTCAAAACAGTGGTAGAAACACTATTATAAAAAACCACTGTTGAAGTTCCTGCAGAAACGACCCCCGAAGTATAAGTAAAGTTTTTACTAAAGAATAAGGTTCCAGAAAAACTAACGGTACCTCCGGTAGAAGC
>JAYVAZ010000666.1:0-3936 GCA_043750675.1 Pseudobdellovibrionaceae bacterium
GTGATCGGGATCGTCAGGATCGTATAATACAGTAGTCTGTGACTTTAGGCCAGCTGCCGAATTTGAACCAACGCTATCCTGAAAACGCACGACTTGACCGTTTATTTGAAATTCAACAATCGGCATAAACGGACTGTGAGTAGTCGTGCCATATTTACTTCTGCTGGTCCAATTAACCTGCTTGAAGTCGACAATTGTCCCTTGAGTACGCATACCTTTCCAAATGAGATAAAAATTGTTTTAATTAAATCAGTAATCTTATCTGCGATAGCTTGGTTTTCTTTATTCATTGAGCAAAGAACTCCCATTGATAGTTGGAAAAAATCGGGCGATCTTTTTATGGACCGCAAGAATATTTTTTTCTTGGTCAGAAGTGCAAAGTTCGTAAGGCCTACCGAGCTTATCGAACATTATTAAAGAAAAATTTTTTATTATAATACCATCCGAACGATAGTCAGAGACTCTAATTTCTAGGCTTTGAATTTCTGAATAACGAATTGAATGCTCTATTTTCATGTTCTCAGCAATAAACTGAATCTGTTGTCGAGAATTATCTATTTCGATTCTTCGCTGTCGCAAAAGTCGAACCATGTATTTCACAAAAAATGGAAAAGAAATTAATATAGAAATACCAAGTACTGATTTACCAAAAATTCCGCCATTGATTCTATTTGCATCAAAGGCCAAAATCCAAGCTGGAAAAATGCTCAGGATGCCCATGGTAAAAATTGAAATGAGCTGACTTCTGGTTGTTTCGCGCAGTACTAAAATATTAAACTTATCAACGATTTCAATTCGAGCACCGACGCCCACGTGTCCTATGAAGGGCGAAATTTTATTAGCTTGCAAAGTCAGTTTTTCAGATTGCATTATTTGACATTTGCCACATTGATTTTACATGCCTGATTTTCTTTGAATTCATAATTGCACTGAGCCATGGATTCAGCAGTAATGTCGGACCTCTGACTAGGATCTCCGCGCAAAAGCATTCCAATTTTAGGACAATTATGAAAAAATATTTTTTTCTGAGACTTATCATCGCTCAAAATAGCAAGACCAAGACACATACTTTTTTTACCAACCGTAAGCATCTCTAAAAATTTCAGCTCTATACATTTTTTCGGTGGTAAAGAAATACATTCCCCCCAGGACCTAATGCAAATACAAAGGAATAACAAGATGACGGCTTGGAACTTCATAGCACTATTTTGCCCTGGGTGAACTTAAGGATCAATAACTAGGATTTAATGCTAGACTACCATTTCAATTGATTATTGAAAACCCATCGATTTCATTTGCCTGGAAGGATATGAAAGCTTGCATATAATGAATTGTAAAAGTCGATAAAATAAAACTCGCCTTTAGCTCTTGCGGGAGTATATGCAATTTGCACTCTCCAAAAGGTCTGCTTACGATCGTCCTGTTTCCGTTCTGCGGAAATGGCCTTCCACATTTCAAATTCATTTATATGCACCTTTCTAAACTCTGCATTCTGGAATAGATGTTGTGTCGCCAGCTCTTTGGCTTCATTTTCCGTCAAATCAATTGCGTAACGAGGACTTGTTCCATTAAAAGCGGAAGTTACGTTCACTTTAAAGAATTTGAAATCTGTAATTTTTTTCCCTCTATATTCATAGCTAGGTCCATTTGCAGGAATGGTATCATTGTAACAGTCTGTCAAAAAAGAATAAGCTCCTTGCTTATTTTTAACTGCAAAGACTAAATACGACATTTTGTCCTGATAGCCTCGACACATTATGTTCACATCTTCTTGAAATTTAATCTTGATCTGATTAGAACCAAATGTAGATTGGTCGCCCTTAGCAAATCGATGAATTGTAAAATATAATTCAAGGCTCTCTGCGTTCGCTTTCTGTCCCAATAACTTACTGCCTACAAAAACAAGATCTGACTTTTCAAATAGCTCGTCAGGATTTGAAAACTTGCCACACTTACAGGCAAAAGTCGGGGCTGAGAACAAGAAGCCGATTATCGTTACAATAAATGAAATTCTCATTTTTTACCTTTCGATTTTTTTCGTTTAATTAGTATACACAAAACTCCTGTGCCGAGGGGAATAACTAGGAAAATTAAATTTACTAAAAGACCAAGCCCTATCCATGCTCTTTGTTCGGAACCTCCAAAAGCATAGGCATAAATATTTTGTCCAAAATGCATGGCCAATATCAAAATAAGTAACCCAATATAGTTAGAACGAAGACTAATGCAAAGAGCCGCAACGGACAAAATAATCTGGCCAATGACAAGTCCGAGGCTGGTGTCAAAAGGTTCGAATCGATCAGAAACTAACGGACAAACAGTCCAACTTAGCGCACCGAATACAATACCAAGAAGAAATATTTTAACTTTATTCACTAATGTCCCTAATTCTCGACAACAATTTTTATTTCATCAGATTGAACTGAGTTTTTAAAAAAATTATGACACCGAGTAGAAATAGAGTACTCCCTCTGCTTCAGGGGATAAAATTTAAATCCAGTGCGTTCTTTGTAACCCCAGCCCGGCTTTGCAAAATTAATTTGATCAAGGTAAAAGTGATGAGTCTGCATTGGCTCAATTTTAAAATCAAACGTAGGTCCATGTTTTGAAAAATAATCGACAATAGCAGAGCGCTCTATGGGAACAGGTTCTCCCTTGATCAAATTTCCGTCACTCGAAATTTCTAAATCGCAAAAAGTGTGGTTCTCTGGCGGCCAAGTTCTATATTTGAAATCCTGAGCGTGGCTTGAAATATTTCTGAATACTAAATCCAAATCAATATTTTCGGTTTCTTTGTAGCGTAATTTTTTTGATACAAGCCGTATTGAAAACAAATTATCGAAAGACTTCCAATTGGAACTAGATCCTTTATTTTCTAGAATATGAAGGATTTTTTCTTGAATCTTTGGGATTGCCTCAAGTGCCCCATCATTCCAATCAATTGTGCGCTGATATTGATCGCCACTTTCTTTTTTAGATAGAAAAAATATTAGATTAGACCCGACACTAGCAATTGCAGACTGACAAGGTTCGAATCTACTTTTTTGTGTTGTGTATACTCCCTTAATGTTGATTACTTCACTATTTTTTCCCTTAAGCTCCTTAACTACGTTTACAACTACCTGATCGGAAGAAATGATTTTTGTCACTTTCCCAATCACAATTTGGTCGGCTAAGGCGGCAGCAAACTCTAAGTCAAGGTGGGGGCGGTCGCAGGCAATTGCGTAGTTGCCAGAGATAAAAAGATACAAAAATGTCAAAATTAGCATTTTTAAATTAAACCTGCTTAATCAAATTGCGTCAACGTCCTATCACTTCTTCAATATTTAGCTTTTTTTGTTTCGACGATTTAGATTCCCCAAGGATGTATTGAAGGTGCTGGGGCGTAACTCCAAGCCGCCGTGCTGCTTCGGCTTTAGAGCCACCTACGGCCTCGATGGCTTCAAAAATGAATGTCTGCTTATCAAATCCCTGCTTTGCTTCGAAGTCCTCTAAAAGCAGCCCAGCCGCGCCGCCCGAGGCCCCCTGATACAACTTTAAACTCAACTGCTCCGGGGTTATTTCAGGCTCGGTCGCCTGGATCATGTGATTTTCGATAACACTGATAAGTTCGCGGACATTTCCAGGCCACGAGTATTTTCGAAACACATCCAGCGTTCGGCGCTGAAAATACCGCGCAGGTTTAAACTTGTAGTGTTGATTGAAGTGATCAGTAAAATGCCCCACTAAAAGTTCGATGTCCTCGACCCGATCCCTCAGCGGCGGCAGCTCGATGTCTGATCTGGCCCCAGTTTGGTGGACACGGAAATCTGTGGTATAAGGCATAAACCAGAGGTTAACAAACGTACATCGTCGAAAGTCCCGACATTTTCAAAATGAATCATCAATCATAATCTAGATTCACGAACACAAGGAGGTGTCGAATGGATTTAGGAA
>JAYVAZ010000667.1:0-4657 GCA_043750675.1 Pseudobdellovibrionaceae bacterium
TTGGAGCGGTATTTATTGGGTTATCAATTTTCTCATCGATGAAAGATAGAAAAATAATGGCCGGCTAGAGGGTATCTTCGACTTTGCTGCCTTCTTTATGTTCTTCGATGTTCTTTTTTGCAACTTTACCGGTAATTCCCACCCATTCAGGGACAAAAACGGCTAACGCTACAAAGACCATAATACAAAATATAAAAAACATGCCCAATGCCCAAGCTATTTCCATTTGTGACTCCTGTACGGCCAATCTACCAAGAAAATATTATATTTGACCAGTTAAAGTCCCCATAACCGATGAAAACTGCTTAATTATTACGGAAAAAGGTTGTAGATCCTAAGCATGGGCTATAAACCGCAAGATCATTATTTCAAGAAGGCAAAAAAGGAAAACTTCGTAGCCCGTTCTGTTTTCAAGTTGGAAGAAATTGATCAGAAGTTTCAATTTTTCCGTGGCGGCGAAACCGTTCTTGATTTAGGTGCGGCGCCGGGTTCCTGGTCACAATATGCCAGCAAAAAAATTGGTAAAGGTCGGATTTTGGGTGTCGATTTAACGGCGATTGCAGTGAAGTTGCCAAATGCCCAGTTTATTCAGGCCGACCTAAGAAGTTTAAATTTAGAAAATGTCTTTACTGAATTTGGATTTGATCGGCCCTTCGATATTGTTATGTCTGATATGGCACCTAAAACGACTGGAATTAAGTTTACCGATCAGGCACGTTCGATGGAGCTGTGTCAGTTAGCCTTTGATATTGCACAGAAGTTTTTAAAACCTAAGGGTCATTTCGTGGCCAAATTGTTTCATAGTGATGACTTCGTTGTTTTAAGAGACCAAATTAAAACTTCTTATCAAAGGTTTGAAGCAGTTAAGCCCGATAGTACTCGCAAAATCAGTAAAGAGATTTTCCTGGTGGGACTAAACAAGAAGTAGTGGCGAGCTCGCGAAATATTATGGATAGGAACAGCAGATTAAATAAACCAAAACGTAGAATATTGTTTGTGTGTTTAGGCAATATTTGTCGTTCGCCAACAGCGGAAGCCGTTTTTAAAAAACTGGTAAAAGAAAAAGGAATGGAAAATCTTTTCTCTATTGATTCCGCCGGCACATCGGCAAATCACAGAGGCGAGGCCTCGGATGCCCGATCTATTCGACACGCGATGAAACGTGGTTATGTCATGGATCATAAGGCAAGACTGTTTAGTGCCGAGGATTTTTCAAAATTTGATCGGATCATCTGTATGGATGATAGCAATTATGCGAATGTGACTAAACTCATGAAGACCGAAAAAGATCAGTTGAAAATTGAAAAAATGGCGGACTATTTAACAAAATTTAACGACTCTTTTATTGTTGATCCCTGGGCTTTGGGCCCAGAAGCTTTTGAACACGTAATTGATTTGCTAGACGATGCTTGTTCGCAACTTCTAGCTGCCGAATTAAGACTGTAACGACTGTTTTCGTTTTTCCAAATAATAATCTAACGAGCCTTCAGTCACGATCAGCCGGTTTTGATCCAATTCAAAAACCTTGGTTGTTAATGCTTTAAGGAAATAACGATCATGGCTGACGATCATGATTGTGCCTTCAAATTTTTTCAAAGACTCTAGAAGGAATTCTCGGGTTTGAATATCTAAGTGATTCGTTGGTTCATCTAAGATCAGCAAATTGATAGGGCGGGCAATGATAGTTGCTAAAACCACTCGAGATTTTTCGCCGCCGGAAAGAAATTTAATTTTCTTTTCAACCTGATCGCCAGAAAACTTTAATGCACCCAAAAGGTTACGTACATAACCTAGGCCCTGATTTGGGATCGAGTTATGGACTTCTTCTAAAACCGTATTGTTCGGACTTAAAACGTCGAGTGAATTTTGGCTGAAATAACCGTACTGAATACTGGCACCTAATTGAACTTTGCCTTCGGTCGGTTCCGTGTGCCCACAAATCATTTTTAATAAGGTACTTTTGCCGGCGCCATTTATGCCGACAACAGCAATGCGGTCCATCCGTTTTACCAGACCGTTGGCACCAGTGAATACACGTTTTTCATTTTGATTATCGCGTTTCCAGATTTTTCCAAGATTTTCAAATTTTACCACTTCTTCGCCACCGCGAATGGCTGTTGGCCATTCAAAGTGAACAGACTTTTCATCTTCGATTAATTCTATCCGTTCAATCTTGTCGATCTTTTTCACTCGAGACTGAACCTGGGCCGCATGTGATGCGCGGGCGGCGAATCGGGCAATAAATTCTTCTTCCTTAGCTAACATGTCTTCTTGTCGTTTAGCTGCGGCTTCCAATTGTTCTTGGCGAACTGATTTTTCCCGAACATAGAAATCGTAATTTCCGGTATAGCTGGTGATTTTTTGATGGGCGACTTCAATCACCTTATTGATAATTCGATTTTGAAAATCGCGATCATGACTGGTCATTAGCAATGCACCCTTGTATTGGATCAGCCATTGTTCCAGCCACATAATGGATTCTAGATCCAAGTGATTGGTGGGCTCGTCCATTAATAGGACATCTGGATTTTGCAAAAGGACTTTTGCCAAAGCGACTCGCATTTTCCAGCCACCACTATAAGTAGAGGTATCGTTGTTGTGATCTTCCTTTGGGAAACCAAGTCCGGTCAAAATTTCTGCCGCACGTGAATCGACATCGTAGCCACCTAAACGTTCGAATTCTGACTGGGCTTCACCGTATTTTTCCAAAACCGCCATCATTTGATCTTCGGTCATCTCTTCGGAAAGTTTAGCTTCGTACATGGTGACTTCTAATTTGGCTTTGTTTAATTCGGGAATACAGCTGGCGACTTCTTCCAACACGGTTTTGCCATGCATGTCTTCGATATCCTGAGCAAAGTAAGATACGCGGATGCGATCGGGAATAGTAATAGATCCGTTATCATAACCTTCTTCACCGCTGAGCATTTTAAAAATAGTGGTTTTACCATTACCGTTGGGTCCCACTAAACCGATTTTTTCGCCGGTGTTAATTTGAAAAGCACCATTTCGAAAAAGTATTTTAGTTCCGTATTGTTTAGTTAAACCGCTGGCATGAATCATTTGATCGTTCCTATTTTTGTTTACCGAATATCACATAAAAGCATCGGGCTAGTCAAACTTACGTTTTTCGAGTAAACTCTAACAATTATGAAATTGAAATTATCACATATTTTAGTTCAACACCGGTATCAAGCGGAAGACTTGATTAAGCTCATTGCCAAAGGTCAATCTTTCGCAGAGTTAGCGGTGAAATATTCCATCTGCAGTTCAGCAAAGGAAAAGGGCTATTTAGGTAATATAGATCCCAATAGATTAGACCAGGATTTTGCTGAAGCCGCCAAAATCCTAAAACCTGGGCAGACTTCGGGAATTATTAAAACTAAATTTGGTCATCACCTTATTTTAAGGCACGAATCAGAGGCGTCTCGCAGGTCAATTGATTAGTCTCTGCGCATTTTAAATGATCAGCAGACTTTAAGGTACTGGCCTTGTCTTCTAATTGCTTTTTTAAATCAGCCGGTAAAATGCCGTCTTTATTTTCAAATGCTAGGCTATAAACAGGGCACGAACAGTCGGTTTCACAACTGTTGATCCGATACTTTAAAATTTTATAATCTTCATCAGATAACTGGGCAATTTTTTGATCAATCCAGGATTTTAGCTTTTGCGAAGCCAGGGAGATATCTTGACTGGATTTGTAACAGGCAGTTTTTTTTTCGAGCACCAGATCCGATTGTGCCAATAAAAAACTAGAGGCCTGCGCAAGACTTTTCAGAGAAAGTTTAACGGTCTCGGCCTGCGCGGAAGAAAAAATAATCGGAGTGAAAAGGATCATAAGTTTAAGGATAGTTTTCATTTTCACTCCGTTGATTAAATTACAAAATTCGAATTAAGGTGAATAATATTCTTTATCTCGAGAAAGTCCAATTGCAACGCTTAAAGGCACAGCTTTCCAACCAGGATGGTTATTAATGTATTTTAAAACCAACTTAGTCGCTTCTACCGATTGCGGGTGCACGTCATGAAACAAAACAATTCCATGATCTAAAGAATCCATTTGTTTTTTGGCGCGGTCAAAGATGGTTTCTGGGTTTTTATCTTGCCAGTCCAATGTATCCACATTCCAAAACACTTCTAACATATTCAATTGCGCAATGTATTTACGAATAGTGGAGTTGTTTCCGTTACAAGCCCCGTAAGGGCAACGAAACAAGGTTGGTTTTTCGCCAACGACCTTAGCAAAATCATCAGCAGCTTCAAAAATTTCGTGTCGTAAATCAGCATCATTTAACTTTGGTAAATTAGCATGTGTGTAGGAATGGCTGGCGCGAAAATAGCTGTATTTCTCTTTCGCATCTTTTACCAACTGTGGATAAAGTTTAATGTTTTGTGACAACCAAAAGAAAGTACCAATGATTTTGGCTTCTTTAAGTGCATTAAACATCCCTTGTGTGTGAGTAGGGTGTGGCCCATCATCAAAAGTCATTGCCCAGTGACCTTTTGGAAAGCGATTCCCCGTCACGTGACCATTGCCATCGGCTGCTGGGAATAAAGTACGCAATGGGCCGCGAGCAAGTGGACAAGCTCTACAGCGACCACAACCATACCTATCTGCCAGGCGCGGGAATCGTGGCCGCCTCCATCGTTTCCGGGC
>JAYVAZ010000668.1:0-3668 GCA_043750675.1 Pseudobdellovibrionaceae bacterium
GCAAAAATTGACGACAAAGAAGTTTTACAGGGAATTAATTTAAAAATTAAAGCCGGTGAAGTTCATGCGATTATGGGCCCTAACGGCTCTGGAAAAAGTACTTTATCCAAAGTTATTGCGGGTCATCCTTCTTATGAAATTACTGAAGGTGAAATCCTTTATGATATCAATTTTCAGCCGACAAATATCAATTCTATGGAGACCGATGTTCGCGCTAAGGAAGGTATATTCTTGGCTTTGCAGTACCCGATTGAAGTTCCCGGGGTAACTAATTTTAATTTTTTGCATATGGCTTTTAATTCTATCGTTGAACATCATGGATCGGCTCCCATGGATGAAACGGAATTTCGTCAGCTTCTGAAAGAAAAAATGAAGATCGTTTCGATGCGTGAAGATTTTATTGAACGCCCGGTCAATGTCGGTTTTTCTGGTGGCGAAAAAAAGAAGAATGAAATTCTTCAGATGGCTGTGCTTTCACCCAGACTTTCTATTTTAGATGAAACCGATTCTGGATTAGATATTGATGCATTAAAGGTCGTTGCCGAGGGCGTAAATAAATTAAAAAATAAAAACAACGCGATTATTTTGATTACTCATTACCAAAGACTTCTTGATCATATTAAACCAGACTATGTGCATGTTCTGTCCAAAGGAAAAATTGTCGAGACCGGTGGTCCCGAGTTGGCTCTAACATTGGAACAACGTGGATATGATTGGTTGGTGTAAATGAATTTGTTAATTGATCATACTCGATACCAAGATCTTTTGAAAAAAAGTTTCACCAGTGATATCAGCCATTGGAAAATGCCTACGCGTAAGGATGAGGACTGGAGATACGTTTCACTGAAGGCAGTGAACGATCAAAGTTTCTCATTAAATTTGCTTAATCCGGTGACTATCAATACGGAAGTAAAGCAAAAAATCGAATTAGCGAAGTTACAAGATTTTACTAATTTGGTTTTTGTAAATGGTCTTTTTAATTCCGAATGTTCTGATAGTTTGCCCAAGGGAATTCAGTTGTTGTCTGCGGGGAGTCAGTCTGCCGAAATACAAAAGAAGTTCCAACAACATCAGACTTATCAAAACATATTTTTAGATTTAGCCGACCTTTATGAAAAAGAAGGTCTGAACGTAACGATTGCCAAAGGGACCAAGCAGAATTTAAATATCATTTATTATAATGGGAACTTTTCCGGTCCCGCATTCGCGGCCTATCCGAAGAATATAATCAGCATCGAATCCAAAGCTAAACTTAACTGCAATGTCCAATACATTACTGAAGATCAGTCGCGCTATCTTTTGGCACCGGCCTTTTATTTTCACTGCCATGATAGTTCTTGTTTAAACCTATATACGTTACAATCTTTAAGTCATCAGAGTTTTATTTTTGATTCGTATCGAATGATTTTAGATCTTAAGTCTGATGTTACTACCGTTTCAGTTGCACAGGGGGGGAAGATTTCCCGCTCGCAAATAGATTACATCGTGAACGATGAATACACAAATGTGCGTTCGTATGGTGCTTACCAAGCTTCGGACGGACAAAATATCGATTTCCATACTTGGATTGATCATAAAAAGGGATTAGGAATCTCGGATCAGGTATTTAAGGGCGTTATTGGTAAAGGTGGCCAAGGCGTTTTTAATGGAAAAGTTAAAATTCAAAAATATTCTCAAAAGGTGAACTCGGCACAATTAAATAAGAACTTATTGTTAGATTCTAGTGCCGAGATGAACAGTAAACCTGAACTAGATATTTTGGCCGATGATGTAAAGGCCACTCACGGAGCTACTATAGGACAATTAAATGCCGACGAAATTTTCTACTTAGTCAGTCGTGGCATTCCAAGGCAAAAGGCTTTGGAGATGTTAAGTTCCGGTTTTTTAAATGAAGTTATTGAAAAAATTGACGATAAAAAAATTAAAGATGTTTTCTTTAAAAAGATTCAAGAAGGGTTTAAAACGCTATCAAAATGAGTAACCAGTTGATGAATGATTTAGAAGTTGAAAACTTAATTAAAAAAATTCGCGCTGATTTTCCGGCATTAACCAGAAAGATTCGCGGAAAAAATCTTGTTTACCTTGATAGTGCGGCCTCGGCATTGAAACCATGGCCAGTGATCGAAAGAATTTCACACTTTAATTCTTATGAAGCTTCCAATGTACATCGCGGTGCTCATTACCTAAGTCAACAAGCCACAGGTTTTTTTGAAGACTCACGCGTTGCTGTACAGCAGTTTATCAATACAAAAGTTAAAGAAGAAGTCATTTTTACCTATGGTACCACCGATTCTGTGAATGCCATTGCCTACAGTTACGCCACCCCATTTTTAAAAAAGGGTGACGAGATTCTGTTAACCGAAATGGAACATCATTCGAATATCGTTCCTTGGCAGCAGGCCGCCGAACGAACGGGCGCCGTTATTAAGGTCGCGAAAATTGATTTTACTAACCATAATTACGCTGACCAAATCGCTGGGCAGATTTCACCTAATACCAAAATACTTGCGGTTACCCACTGTTCGAATACTTTGGGTCTTGTTGTAGATATAAAATCTTTAACAAAAAAGGCACGGCAAAAAGGCGTGCTGGTAGCAGTAGATGCCGCACAGTCGGTGATGCATTTAGCAATTGATGTTCAAGATTTAGATGTGGATTTCCTAAGTTTTTCTGGCCACAAACTGTTTGGTCCTTATGGTGTCGGAATTCTTTATGCAAAAATGGCACTTTTGGAAAAAATGATTCCTTACCGCTCTGGGGGAAGTATGATTTCGGAAGTGACTTTCGAAAAAACCACCTTTCATAATGCGCCTTTTAAATTTGAAGCAGGAACTCCCTCTATCGAGGCCGTTATTGCCCTTAAACCAGCCATCGATTATTTATTAAAATTCGGTTTTAAACAAATTCATGAAATTGATACTTATTTAATCCGCAAGGCTGACCAGGCCCTAAAAGAGTTAGACTTCTTAGAGTTCTACACCGACGACCTCGATCGTGCCCCTATATTCTCTTTTAACGTCAAGGGTGCCCATCATAGTGATGTCGCAGAGATTTTGGATCAGCAGGGGGTTGCTGTGCGCGCAGGGCACCACTGTACCCAGCCTTTGATGAAAAAATTAAATATAAAGGGGACTATCCGGGCTAGCTTTTCTTTATTTAATAACGAAACTGATATTGTAGCTTTAGTGAATGCTTTGAAAAAAGCGAAGGAAATGTTTTTATGAGTGATGTAATTATTAATATTCAACCAACACCAAATCCCAATGCCTTTAAGTTTGTTTTGAACAAACCTGTGTTAAGCGAAGGCAAGGCTAGTTATTCTAATGCCGAAGAAGCTACTGGCAATCAATTGGCTACGGATTTAATCAATATTCCCGGGGTTAAACAAATCCATTTTTTTAGCAATGTAATTACCGCGACTATGCGTTTTGATGCTGACGTGGATGAATTACAACAAAGCATTACATCGGTTATCCACACCAGAATGAACATTCACAATCCTGAATTTACAAAAACGGATTCAGTCAAAGCTAAACGGGCTGATCTACCTGAAGACGTTCGTAAAATTGAAGAAATTTTAGATCGTACTATTCGCCCGGGCCTGCAAGGCGATGGCGGAGACTTAGCGATTATTAAATATGAAAACAATCAACTGTATGTGCATTACG
>JAYVAZ010000669.1:0-2787 GCA_043750675.1 Pseudobdellovibrionaceae bacterium
CAAAGGGAAAATCTGAACGTATAAATCTTGAAGTGAAAGACGGTGCCTTTTCTGCAGTCATCGATTTTAAAGGGGCCTATCGCATTGAAATGAATGTAGAGGCGGAAAATAAGGGTAAAAAAAGTACATTTAAGTTTCAAGTTGAAAAATGAATCCTAGGGGACCCATTATGATTAAAGGCCTATTTATTTTCGTTATTACTGTAGTTGCATTTTGTGCAAATGCACTTGAAGGAATTGGAAGCATTGAACAAAAGCTAATTGAAAAAAATCAAGAACTCATTTCGTTGCAATTTCAAGTTGAATCAAAACACGTTCTGCACAACTCCTACTACGCGGGATTTTACCCTTCTCTAAGTTTGGTTGGTGGTTGGCAGCAAAACAAAACCGATACTCTGGTTAGTGCAGAAAAAGGATATGTTGGTTACCTTGAAGGAAGGCTAAATTTATTTCGCGGATTTAAAGATCAGATATTGTTAGGCATAGGTGACTTAGAATTAAATGGTGCAAAATTGGCTGTTGAGTCCAAAAAAAGGGATCTACGTTTGCGCGTGACTGAAATATTAAGTTCGATGCTTTTGTTGCATAAGCTGCAAGCTATTTTAGTCGAAGAAGTAGATGTTCTGAAGAAACTTAAAAAAATGGCAGATAAAAAAGTTTCCGCAGGATTAACCGGACCCGTTGATAATTTAGAGTTTGAACTAAGAGAAGATGAGATTCAAATAGAAATAAATCAATTTCGACAGCAGCATGAAGAGCAGCATCAGTCAATAATAAGGCTATTTGGCGAAGATCTTGAAGATAGTGAATTCGAAAAAATAGATTTCAGTTCTTATAAAGTTTTAACAAAAGTGGGCCAAAATTACAAACTTGAAAACAACTTAGACTATCAAAAGTTTGAACTTTTAAAGGCCACGGCTGAATTAGAAAACAAAGAAATTCGATCTGAATTTTTTCCAGTCATTGATTTTACTTATCAAGCTGGGCGACTTAGCCTAGCTGAAGATACTTTAAAGCCCTTCAATGAATCTAAATACGCTATACTTCTAACGATACCATTATTTTCAGGGTTCGATACCTACTACCGAGCAAGGTCTGCGGCGCTGGTGGTTGAGTCAGCTGAAAGGCTAAAGTTGCAAAAGCGCTACGAAACCGATTCCAGATTTAGTACACTAAAAACAAAAAGCGCGGAACTTAGCGCGTTGTACGAAATTAATGAAAAGAAAAGTTTATTTTCGCAAAAGTACTTCGATTTAACTTTGGGTGAATACAAACGTGGAATAAAAAATTCACCTGATTTGGTGGGAGCAACGGATAGACTATTTTCAGCCAAGAAAAGGAAATTTGAACTTTTGAATGATCTGGAAAACTTAAAGATTCAAATGGAAACATTTTAGTTTCAAGCAGGTTTACGTTCGCGCCAAATCATCCAAAATCGGACAATCGGGTCTTTCATCTCCTTTGCAGCACCTTGCCAGGTGTTTTAGGGTCTTAACCATCCCTTGGAGTTCTTGAATCTTTTGTTCCACTTCATCAATGTGCTTTAATGCCAGGTTTTTAACCTCGGCACTGGCTCTTGTCTTGTTACGCCAAAGGCTGACTAGCTTTTTAATTTCCTTCATCGAGAATCCCAGGCCCCTAGATTTTTTCACAAATGCTAGAATATTCACTTCAGCCTCGGAGTAGGTTCGATACCCAGCATTTGAACGGTTCGCCTTTGGAATAACCCCGATAGATTCATAATGACGGATCAATTTTGGGTTAACTCCAGAAATTTTCGCTGCTTCACCAATGTTCATAATACTTCGCTCCACAATCGTAATATTAAGAAATTTAAACCTTCCTATGGTTGGAAGGTCAAGTATCATTCAATTTGTTGTGCTAATATGGTGCGACCATAACCAATTGCAGCTAAAAGTTACGTTCGTTGTTGACCTTCCAATGTTGGGAAGGTGCATGATGTGTTTAAGAGATACAGAATGGGAGAAATTATGGATCATACACAGCAAACACACGGAAATCATCACCATGACACAAGTTTGGTAAAGGATCCCGTTTGCGGAATGATGATTGATCCGGCTACAGCCAAGGGCGGAAGTTTTAAGTTTAAAGGAGAGATTTTTCATTTCTGTAATCCAAAATGTAAAATAAAATTTGAAGCAGAACCTTCAAAGTATCTGAGTAAAACTGTTGAACAAACTAAGAAAGTTGACACTGAAGTCACTTATACTTGCCCCATGCATCCCGAGATCCGACAAAAGGGGCCCGGCAACTGTCCCATTTGCGGAATGGCATTAGAGCCAGAAGAAGTGTCATTGGAAGAAGTTGAAAATCCCGAACTAACAGACTTCACAAAACGCCTAAAAATCAGTGTTCCGTTAACAATCCCGCTACTGTTGTTGGCAATGTCTGACTTTATTCCCGGGCAACCCGTGCAGCATGCAATTCCAGCGTGGATAAATGCAGCGATTCAATTTTTCCTTGCGACTCCGGTAATCCTATGGGCAGGTCTGCCCTTTTTTGAAAGAGGTTGGGCGTCTGTTAAATCTAAAAATTTTAATATGTTTACACTTGTTGCACTTGGAACTGGGGTCGCCTATTTATTTAGTTTGGTAGGAACATTTTTTCCGTCACTTTTCCCTGAAAGCCTAAAAATGCATGGAGGAATGGTTCCGCTTTACTTTGAAGCCGCAGCCGTTATTACTGTCCTTGTTTTGTTAGGCCAGGTCCTTGAACTTCGTGCCAGAAGCCTAACCGGAAATGCCATTAGAGCGCTTCTAGGGCTCGC